>DASUXP010000071.1:0-2222 GCA_036377835.1 Sphingomicrobium sp.
CTACGCCGCTAGCGTCGCCTTGCTCGAGAGCACTTATCCCGACAGCGCCGTGCTGCTCAGCGCGCGGGGCCGGCTCGCCGGCTTCTACGCGCGAACCGGCCAGCAGGTGAAGGCCGAGGCGATGTTCAAGGAAATCGTCGCGAGCCAGTCGGCCATCGGTGTTGGCCAGCCGACGCTTGCGCGGGTCTTGGCGCCGTACCTCGACCTCCTGCTCAAGAAGGGTAACGACCCCGCGGTCGCCGCGGACTTCTTCGCGGCGGCGCAGGCCATCGTTCGGCCGGGCGTGGCGGAAACCCAGGCGGTCCTCGCCCGCGAGCTCAGCGGTGGCAGCGACGAGGCCTCCCGCCTCTTCCGCCAGTCGATCAACCTCAACCGCCAGATCGAGCGGGCGAGGCTCGAGCTTGCCCGGCTACCGGCTGACGAAGGCGCCCGCGCCCCGGCGCTGCGAGCGACCATTGAGGCGGCCCAGAAGGAACAGGTCGCGACCCAGGCCCAGCTCGCGGAATATCCGCGCTTCCGGGTGGTCTCCAACGACACGCTGTCGCTCGCCGCGCTGCAGAAGCTGCTTCGCCCGGACGAGGTCTATTACAAGATGACCGTCGTCGGCGACCAGGTGTACGCGATGGCCATCACCCCGACGTCGGCGCGGGCGATCAAGATCGCGACGACGGCCAAGCAGCTCGACGGCGAGGTGGATTCGCTGCGCGAGACCATCTCCACCGTCGAGGACGGGCAGCGCATGACCTACGCGCTGGACGTCGGCCTCGCCCGCCAGCTCTACGTGCAGCTGTTCCAGCCGTTCGATGCCGAGCTTGCGGCCGCGCCGAACATCATTTTCGAACCCGACGGCGCGATGCTCCGGCTTCCGCCCAACCTGCTCCTCGCCAGCGATACCGGGATCGCGGCCTACCGCAAGCGGGCCGAGGCCGGAGGCGACGCCGAGTTCGACTTCACCGGCCTGCAATGGCTCGGGCGCAGCCACGACGTCAGCACGTCGGTGTCGGCGCGCGCCTTCCGCGACGTGCGGACGGCACCGCCCGGCTCGGCGCCGCGCGAATATCTCGGCCTGGGCGAGAATGTGCCGGTGGCCGCGGCAGGCGAGGCGGCGGCGACCCGCGGTGCGGACGATCGCGAATGCTCGCTGCCGCTCAGCGCCTGGTCGCACCCGATCTCGCCGCGTGAGCTCATCGTCGCGCGCGACATACTGGCCCACGGCAATGCGTCAGGTGCCGAGATTGTCACCGGCGCCGCGTTCACCGACTCCAACCTCAAGAGCCGCGAGGACCTCGATCAATATCGCGTGATCCATTTCGCGACTCACGGGATCGTCACTCCGCCGCAGCGCAAGTGCCCGGCACAACCGGCGCTGCTCACCAGCTTCGGCGGGCAGGGTTCCGACGGCCTGCTCACCTTCCGCGAGATTTTCGACCTCAAGCTCAACGCCGACCTCGTCATCCTCTCGGCCTGCGACACGGCGAGCAAGGCGAGCACCGCCGCGACCCGCGAGGCGGGCCTGTCCAGCGGCGGCGACGTCGAGCTCGACGGCTTGGTGCGCGCCTTTGTCGCCGCCGGCGGCCGGACCGTGCTCGCGAGTCACTGGCCGGTTCCGGACGACTACAATGCGACGCAGCGGCTGATCACGGGACTATTCGCCGTCCCACCGGGAACCTCGATCGCCGAGGCCCTGCGGCAGTCGCAGCTCAAGCTGATGGATGATCCCGCGACGTCGCACCCGTTCTACTGGGCGGCGTTCGCTCCGATCGGCGACGGCTCGGTCGCGGTGATCCGCAGCCAGCCGCAGCACATCGCCGCGCGCTGACGGCGGCGGCTCTCGGCTCGCCTAGTTCTGCGGCGCGGAGACGTCGGCGCAGCGGCAGGTCGTGACCCGGGCAGCGCGGCGCGGCTTGGCCGGCGGCTGCGCCGAATCGTCCTTCACGACCGGCAGCTTCACTTCGCTCGCCTGGGCAAGCAAAGTCTGCGCGGGCTTCGCGTCGGCCTTCGCCGGCTGCGCGGGCTCCGCGGCGGCCGGACTTGCCAACAGCATGGCTGCGGCGGCGATTGCAAATGGGCGTCCGTACATAATCCAACCCCATTCTCTGGAGCGGTGAGGGTACGGCGCTCGTGCTTTCCAATCGGCGATCAAGGCTGGTTAACCGGACGCCAACGCTGTTTTTTTCAATGGCGGCTTCAGCCGGCCTCGCGCTGGTCGATGTACCAGGGGC
>DASUXP010000072.1:0-13436 GCA_036377835.1 Sphingomicrobium sp.
ACGACGATTACACCACCTTCCTCCGCTACGGCTCGGCGGGCGCTTACGGCCAGGCCATGGGCATGGCCCAGCTGCCCTTCTGGAACCGCCTCACCCAGCACCCCGATTATGACCGCTTCTGGCAGCTCCAGGCGGTCGACAGGATCCTCGGCCGCACGCCGCTCGCCGTCCCCACTTTGCTCGTCGGCAGCGAGTGGGACCAGGAGGACATTTACGGCGCGCCCGCGGCCTTCGCCGCGGTCAAGGCCAGCCCCAACGCCCACCTCGTGCTCGGCCCGTGGCATCACGGCCAGGCCAATGGCGCAGCGCCGGCGCTCGGGCCGTTCGACTGGGGCGGCGACACCGGCAAGTGGTTCCGGCAGAACGTCATGCTGCCCTTCCTCGACCAGCATCTGAAGGGCGGACCGGCGGCCAATATCGCGCGAGTCACCGCCTTCGAGGCGGGCACCAACCGGTGGCAGCGGCTCGCGGACTGGCCGCTCTCCTGCATGCGCGGCTGCCCCGCCAACCTCACCCCGCTCTACCTCGCCCCCGGCAACCGCATCACATTCGACGTCCCCTCGGCCGCCGGCGCCGACAGCTACATCTCCGACCCCGCGCGGCCCGTCACCTACCGCCAGCGCCCCAACCTCTCGCCCTGGGCGACCGGCTCGACCTGGCGCACGTGGCTGGTCGACGACCAGCGCTTCGCCGAGGCGAGGCCCGACGTTCTCAGCTACGAATCCGAGCCGCTGACGCAGCCGCTGCGCCTCGCCGGCACTCCGCTGGTCCACCTCGTCGCGAGCACGTCGGGCACCGACAGCGACTGGATCGTGAAGCTGATCGACGTTTATCCCGAGCAGTACCCGCAACGGCCCGAGGTTGGCGGCTATCAGCTGGCCATCGCCATGGACGTCATGCGCGCCCGCTACCGCGACGACCCGGCGCAGCCCAAGCCCGTCCCCGCGGGCCAGCCCGTCACCTACGAGTTCGCGTTGCCCGCGGTGAACTACACGGTGCAGCCCGGCCACCGCCTGATGGTCCAGGTCCAGTCGAGCTGGTTCCCCCTCTACGACCGCAACCCGCAGACCTTCGTCCCCAGCATCTTCTTCGCGCAGCCAAGCGACTATCGAGCCGCCACGCAGCGCGTTCTCTACGGGCCGCAGGGCACCTGGATCGGCCTGCCCGTCGTAAAATAGCCCCTCTCCCCTGGAGGGAGAGGGAGGAGCCGCGAAGCGGCGGAGGGTGAGGGGTGTGGCAACCCTTGCGCCAGCGTTCCTCGCTAGCTACCTCGCGCGGCGGCGAAGGGTTCCCGCGAAAGTAGTACTTTCGTGGGGCCCATAGGAGTGTAGCTCAGTTGGTAGAGCATCGGTCTCCAAAACCGAGGGCCGGGGGTTCGAGTCCCTCCACTCCTGCCAGCCGCAGCCGCCGAGCGCAGCGAAGCGATTGCGGAGCAATCGTTAGCAGCGTGAAGAGACGGCGAAGGCGCGGCCGGGCTGCGCGCGCAGCAGCGACAGCTCGACGTCACGCGGATTCACTCCGCGTGACCAGCCGCATCTCTTGAAGACTCGGGCGACCGCCGCTAAGTGACCCCAAGCTCCGCTGGCCGCCGCGCCCGCGGAGCGTTTCTTTATCCGCAAGCGAGCAGGCAAGAGCGAGAACGTGGCGAAAGTCTCCCCCGGCGAATTCATGAGGCAGGTCAAGCTGGAGTCGATCACGCGAGTCCACTGGCCGACCCGCAAGGAAACCGTCGCCACCTCGATCATGGTCATCATCATGACCATGCTGCTCGCCTTCTTCTTCTTCGGCACCGACGCCTTCTTCTCGAGCGTCGTCAAGTTCCTGCTCAGCCGCCTCGGCTAGCCTTCTTCCCTCTCCCCTCGAGGGAGAGGGTGGCGCGAAGCGCCGGGTGAGGGGGCGTCGAGAGAGTTTCCGAGTTTAGAATATCAAGACAGGTAATCACATGTCCCGCTGGTACATCATCCACGCTTATTCCGGCTTCGAGAACAAGGTCCGCGAGTCGATCCAGAACGAGGCCAGGCGCCTCCAGCTCGAGCCCTTCGTCGAGCAGGTCGAGGTGCCGACCGAGACCGTGACCGAGATCAAGCGCGGCAAGAAGGTGCAGACCGAGCGCAAGTTCATGCCCGGCTACGTCCTCGCCAAGCTGGAGATGAACGACCAGGTCTATCACCTCGTCAAGAACACGCCCAAGGTGACCGGCTTCCTCGGCCCCGGCGGCAAGCCCCAGCCGATCCCCGACGCCCAGGCCGCGCGCATGCTCGACACCGGCGACGAAGCCGCCGCCCATGCGCCCAAGCAGAAGATCTCGGTGGATTACGAGATCGGCGACAGCGTGAAGGTGCTGGATGGGCCTTTCGCCAGCTTCAACGGGGTGGTCGAGGAGTTGGATTTCGACCGCGGCCGGGTGAAGGTGTCGGTGAGCATCTTCGGCCGCGCCACCCCGGTCGAGCTCGAGTTCGAACAGGTCGAGCGGGTTAAGTGACTGTTCCCCGGCGCAGGCCGGGGCCCAGGAGCGCACCAGCGCTGATCAGGGCCGCTCCGGCGGCCCTTTTCTTTTGGGCACGCATTGAGATGCACCTTATATCATGCAACAAGCGCAATCATGACTAGCAAGCATCGCGGCTCGACCGTCAACGGCTTCCTGGCGCAAGAGGACGTGCTCGAAGACTTTCAGGCGAAGGCGATCAAGGAGGTCGTCGCCTGGCAACTCGCCGAGGCGATGCGCGAGCGCAACCTCAGCAAGAACCGGCTTGCCAAGCAGATGCGTACCAGCCGCACGCAGGTCGACCGGGTGCTCGATCCGGAAGCCGGCAACGTGACCATTGAAACGCTCCAGCGGGCCGCGGCGTTCGTGGGCCGACGAGTCCATATTGAGTTGGTTGAGGCTTCCTAGTCACCACCTCTACACCCATCAGCTCCACTTCAGATCAGACTTGCGCGATAGCTCGCAGGATTCAGTGCCAACCGTTCGCTCAGCGGAGATCGAAGCTCGAATGCGCTCGGACTTTCAACGAAATTGTAGAGGCGCAGCAATCTAAACCCGTCCGACCGTTTCTCACTGAACGCGCGCTCGTTCTCCGACAGGAAGAATGGAGTCTTGGCAGGGCCGTTCGTCGTTTTGACCTCAATCAGGCGATCGCTTCCGTCGAGCTCAAATGACCGTATGTCGTACCCGGCGCCGTCGCCCCGCACTTCGGATGTCCACTCCACCTTTCGAGCAAGGTCAGTTCGATCAACTGATCTGAGGCGCCATTGCTCGTGCATAAAAACCAACTCTTCCCCCTGTTTCCCAAGCTTTCGATTTCGCGCATCCCTATCCGCTGGATCGAATTTCCGGACGAGCTGCCGAAGGCGCTCTGGTTCGCTTTGATCGCCTGGAGAAACCTCAGGTGCTGGCCCGATCCAAAGTGTAGGTGCTTCCGCCACTCGCTCCCGTGCGGAAGCAGCGAAGTGGAATATGGGCTCGCCTTCGGCACTGAGATAACGCTCTACAGCGTCCAGTAACGCATTCTGGAAATGCGCGAGGGGCTTGTATCCCCGGATGAAGCGAACACCCAGTCGTTCAAGAACGGCGCTGATGTTCTGATGTTTCCGTTCGATTGATCCCGGTTCACGTCCAATCAGATCCTGCAAGGCGCGCCGGTGCTCTGATTTATTGAAGCCCCTGCCCGCCATCTCATCTGCGAGCATGCTAAAGTAGTCGGCGACGATGGCGTCGACTTCCCAATCGGACCAGACGTTGCCTCGGACGTCGCTCATCCGCTCTGAATCATATCAGCCCGTGCGCGAATTGACAGGCAATGGCCGTGGCTGAACATTGGGAACTCGAAAGGTCGCGTGATGTGGACTGCCTTTGATTACATGTATCGCGATGCCGGCAACTTCAAAGCCTTCGGGACCGTCGCTTTGATCGGTGCTTTGAGCCAATCTGACAGGCGAGTAGTCCAAGGTCGGCTCGATTCCGGCGAATTCTTCATCGCGGAGCAGATCGGTGTCCCGCCCCTCTATGACGAGCTTTACCGCTGGAGCGACGGTCCGACTCCCTCCGATCATTGTTGGCACGAATTCGTTGGCCTTCGCGATGTGACCTCGCCTCCCGATAAGCATGTCCCCCAACTTGAGGTCGAAGCTTTCGTTGAGCGGTTCGGACACATAGCTGAATGGGATTGCAGCCTTTCCCCGCATTTCGAGCTTGGCTTCTCATCGAAACAATTTCCTGTCCTACAGCCCACCGGTTGAGTCATAGACTGGCGGATGCCAGTCCTGAGCAATGTCGAACGGCGCGCGCCAGCCGCCCTCGCCCCTTCCTTCGCGCCTTCGCGTGAACGATGCGCGCGAGCACGGTTCCCTTGCCGCATTTCCCTGCCGTCACTGCGAACATTCGCGAACATTCGGCGCAGGGCACCCCCCTCGCACGCGCGCGCGTTGAGGGCACAACTTTGGCAACTTCCGCCGGCGAACTTGACGAAGTTGACACACCCCCTCCCCCCTCACGAGCCACCGAGCAGAAGGGAGCGCTCTGCGCAGCAGATGCGAACTCCTGTCGCAGATGGCGAGTGTCGGCCGATCGGCGCGAAGCGACCGGATCGACGTCACGCCGGATTTACTCCGCGTGACGGGTTCACAACGCCTGGAGTTTCGACTAAAGGCGCCGCCTTCCGAGACATCGGGACTGTTGTTCTCCTGCGCAGGCAGGAGCCCAGGCTCGTTTTCTTGGACTGGACCCCGGCCTTCGCCGGGGAACAGAAGCCGCGGGAGGTTCTCCTCGGGGGAGCCGCTTGGACCGCTAAACTTGAACCGTCTGCTGGACCCCGGCCTTCGCCGGGGAACGGCGGACACTACAGAGTGAGATCATGGCAAAGAAAATCACCGGCTATATCAAGCTGCAGGTGCCGGCCGGCACCGCCAACCCCGCGCCGCCGATCGGGCCCGCCCTCGGCCAGCGCGGAGTCAACATCATGGAGTTCTGCAAGGCGTTCAACGCCGCGACGCAGGACCTCGAGAAGAACGCGCCGATCCCGACGGTGATCACCGTCTATGCGGACCGCTCCTTCTCGTTCACCACCAAGACCCCGCCCGCGTCCTTCCTGTTGAAGAAGGCGGCGCGGATCGGCAAGGGCTCGGCGGAGACGGGCAAGTCGACGGTCGGCTCGATCAAGCGCTCGCAGCTGCGCGACATCGCCGAGACCAAGATGAAGGACTTGAACGCCAACGACCTCGACGCAGCGACGAAGATCATCGAAGGCAGCGCCCGCGCGATGGGCCTCGACGTGGTGGAGGGCTAAGGCGATGGCGAAGCTGAGCAAGAGGCAGAAGGCGCTCGCCGGAGTCGAGCGCGACAAGTTCTACGGCGTCGACGAGGCGATCAGCCTGGTCAAGCAGAACGCGACCGCCAAGTTCGACGAGACGGTCGAGGTGGCGCTCAACCTGGGCGTCGACCCGCGCCACGCCGACCAGATGGTCCGCGGCGTCGTGTCGCTGCCCAAGGGCACCGGCAAGGACGTCCGCGTCGCGGTGTTCGCCAAGGGCGCCAAGGCCGACGAGGCCAGGGCCGCGGGCGCGGACGTGGTCGGCGCCGAGGACCTGATGGAAACCGTCCAGGGCGGGCAGATCGACTTCGACCGGGTGATCGCGACCCCCGACATGATGGGCGTCGTCGGACGCTTGGGCAAAGTGCTCGGCCCCAAGGGGCTGATGCCCAACCCCAAGCTCGGCACGGTGACGATGGACGTCGCCAAGGCGGTCAACGACGCCAAGTCGGGGCAGGTCGAGTTCCGCGTCGAGAAAGCGGGGATCGTCCATGCCGGGATCGGCAAGGCGAGCTTCGCGGAAGGCGACCTCAAGGCCAATTTCTCGGCCTTCGTCGACGCGATCCTCAAGGCCAAGCCGTCGGGCGCCAAGGGCAAGTTCGTGCAGAAGGTTTCGGTGAGCTCGACCATGGGCCCCGGCGTCAAGGTCGACCTCGCCGAGATCGGCGCCGCCTGAGCGCTTGAAGTTCCTCCCCGAGCTTGTCTCGGGGAGGGGGACCGTCCGAAGCCTTGGCGAAGGATGGTGGAGGGGCCGGAGCCTGGTGCTCCGGCCTTTTCTTCATCTCGGATGGTCGCGCCCGGCGGGCGACCCGCCTGTGTCGCGAATGCAACAGTTCCCGGCTGTTTCGGCGACGCCATTGCTTTGGTGAAACTTTGCCCCGCAAGGTCTGTTAGCGCGGTGCAACCCACAACAACCCAAAGGGGCATTGCATGCGCAAATACCTACTCGCAGCCGTCGCCGTTGCCGCGATCGCTTCCCCGGCCGCGGCCCGCGACGGGTCCGGCTATGTCGGGGTCGAAGCCGGCGTCCTCTTCCCGCAGGACACCGACTATGACGTCTTCGCGGACTTCACCACGACCAATGCGGCGGTTCCGCCCAACCTCCTGCCGCCCGGCATCCCCGCCGGCCCTGCCGACACGACCTTCAACAACATGTTCGGAGTCGACTACAAGACCGGCTACGACGTCGATCTCATCGGCGGCTACGACTTCGGCATGTTCCGCCTCGAGGCCGAGCTCGGCTACAAGCGGGCCAAGACCGACCAGCTCGAGATCGACGATACCGACATCGCGACGCTGAACGCGGCGCTCAATCGCCCCTCGGCGGCTCCCGATCCGGGCGCTCCGGGCCTGCCGGCGCTGACGTCGGACGATTTCGACATCGACGGCCACGTCAGCGTGCTCTCGGGCATGGTCAACGCGCTGCTCGACATCGGCGGCAACGGCGGCCTTGGCGGTTACATCGGCGGCGGCTTCGGCCGGGCGCGGGTGAAGCTGCTCGGCGACAGCGACAGCGCCTGGGCATGGCAGGCGATCGCCGGTGCTTACTACCCGATCAGCGACAACATCGATATCGGGCTCAAGTATCGCTACTTCCGCACCGGCAAGCTCAACTTCGACCTCAACGACGTCGGCCTCGGCGTGCTCGGCAACACGAACCGCATCCCGGTCGGAGCGGCGCCGGGTATCCCGGTCGACCAGACCACGAACGCGGTGCTGTTCGCGGACAACAGCGACCACTTCAGCTCGCACAGCCTGCTGCTGAGCCTCGTCTACAACTTCGGCGGCGCGGTTGCTCCGCCTCCGCCCCCGCCGCCTCCTCCGCCGCCTCCGCCGCCTGCTCCGCCGGCGACGCAGACCTGCCCGGACGGCAGCGTGATCCTGGCGACGAGCGCCTGCCCGGCGCCGCCTCCGCCGCCGCCTCCGCCGGTCGAGCGGGGCGAGCGCGGCCGCTAGGCTACGCTCCACGAGAGCGGGGAAACCTTTCCCGGGCGGAAGCCGCTTCCGCCCGGGATTTTCTTGACCCAACCTCGGTTGTTGCTTTTTTCCCTCAAGTCGGGCGAAATCGCAGCGGCTTGCTAGTCAAGGGCTGCGCGGGTGTGTAGGCTCGCGCGGCGTCATAACCAGCGCGAAAAGGGGTTAAGTACATGCGCAAATATCTTCTCGCCGCGGCTGCCGTGGCGGCGATCGCCTCGCCGGCCGCTGCACGCGACGGTTCCGGTTACGTCGGGGTCGAGGCCGGCGCCTTGTGGCCGCAGGACACGCTTCTCGACGTCTCGCCCGACTTCGTCGTGATCACCGGCACCGATACCTACGACAGTGCTGCCCAGGTCGATTACAAGACCGGCTGGGACGCCGACATCATCGGCGGTTACGATTTCGGCATGTTCCGGGTCGAGGGCGAGCTTGGCTACAAGCGCGCCAGCGTCGATGACATCGACCTCAGCAACCCCTTCCTCGATGCCGTCAACGGCGAGTTCGGGATCGTCCCGCCGCTGCTCAACGAGGACATCGACTTCGACGGCCACGTCAGCGTGCTGTCGGGCATGATCAACGCGATGTTCGACTTCGAGGACGGCCGCTGGGGCGGCTTCGCCGGCGGCGGCATCGGTCTCGCCAGCGTCAAGCTGCTCGGCGACACCGACAGCGCGCTCGCCTTCCAGGGCATCGCGGGCGTCCGCTATGCGATCAGCGACAATATCGATGTCGGCGTGAAGTATCGCTACTTCCGCACGGCGAAGCTCAATTTCAGCCATGACATCGACATCGACGGCGACGTGTTCGAGGCGAACAGCCGCGGCCACTTCGCGTCGCACAGCCTGTTGCTGAGCCTCGTCTACAACTTCGCCGGCGCAGCTCCGCCGCCGCCGCCTCCGCCTCCCCCGCCGCCGCCTCCGCCGCCGCCTCCGGCGACGCAGACGTGCCCGGACGGAAGCGTGATCCTGGCGACGAGCACCTGCCCGCCGCCGCCTCCGCCGCCGCCGCCGCCGGTCGAGCGGGGCGAGCGCGGCCTCTAAGAGGCAGCGACACCGCACCCCCTCTAGAAGGGGAGCAAGGTCCCGGGCGAGGCACCCGTCTCGCCCGGGATTTTTTTGGCCAACGGCTTTTCATTTTCGACCGACAGCGGGAATCCCCGGGAACTCCGCTTCACAAGCCCGTGCATGGCAGGCTAGCCCGTCGCATCCGCCCTCCGCCGCAACAATGTCCCAGGGAATTCCCATGAAGCGTGCCCTTGCGTTCCTCGCGTCCGTCGCCTTTCTTTGCCCCGCTCCGGCCGTCGCCGGCGGCCAGGCCGCGCGGCGCGACACCGTCGACGCCAGCGTGCCGACGCAGCTTCCGAGGACCGCCGTCCCGCACCATTATGCGATCACCGTCACGCCGCATGCGGAGCGCCTGACGTTCGACGGAGCCGTCACCATTGATCTCGAGCTGGTCAAGGCAACCGACCGGCTGGTGCTCAACGCCGCCGACCTCAACATTTCGAAAGCGAGCCTCACCGGGGGGCAGTCCGGCGCCCTCGACGTCCGGATCTCGACCGACGCGGATGCACAGACCGCTACTCTCGATTTCGGCCGAACGCTCGCTCCGGGCTCGTATCGGCTGAACATCGTTTACTCGGGCAAGATCAACACGCAGGCCAACGGGCTTTTCGCGCTCGACTACAAGACGAAGGAAGGCAAGGACGCGCGCTCGCTCTTCACCCAGTTCGAGGCGGCCGACGCGCGGCGGTTCGTGCCGAGCTGGGACGAGCCCGACTACAAGGCGACGTGGGATCTGACGGCGCGCGTCCCGGCCGGCGAAATGGCGGTGAGCAACATGCCCGCGGCGGCGACGCGGAACCTGGCGGGCGGGCTCAAGGAAGTGCGCTTCCAGACGACGCCGGTCATGTCATCTTACCTGTTGTTCTTCGCCCTTGGGGACCTCGAACGGGTTTCCAAGCCGGCGGGCGGGCGCGAGGTCGGCATCGTCGTGTCGCGCGGCAACGGCTCCAAGGCCCATACCGCGCTCGACGCCGAGGCGCAGATCCTGCCTTATTACAACGACTATTTCGGCACGCCCTACCCGCTGCCCAAGCTCGACAATGTCGCGGGTCCCGGCCAGTCGCAATTCTTCTCCGCGATGGAGAATTGGGGCGCAATCTTCACCTTCGAATATGCGATTCTCGACGATCCCGCGATCACCACCGAATCGCAACGCCAGAACATCTTCACCACCGAAGCGCATGAAATGGCGCACCAGTGGTTCGGCGACCTCGTCACCATGGCCTGGTGGGACGACCTGTGGCTGAACGAGGGCTTCGCCAGCTGGATGGAAAACAAGACCACCCAGCACTTCCATCCCGACTGGGGCGCCGACGTCGACCGCGTCGGCTCGCGCGAAGGCGCGATGGGGCTCGATGCGCTGAACTCCACGCACCCGGTGGTCCAGCAGGTGCGGACCGTCGAGCAGGCCAACCAGGCATTCGACGCAATCGCTTATTCGAAGGGCGAATCGGTCATCGCCATGCTCGAGAATTTCGCCGGCGCCGACGTGTGGCGCGACGGCATCCGCCGCTACATCGCGGCCCACGCCTACCGCAATTCGCGCACCACCGATCTGTGGGCGGCGCAGGAAGCCGCGGGCGCTCGCGGCCTCTCGGTGATCGCCCGCGATTTCACGACGCAGCCCGGCATTCCGCTGATGCAGGTCGGGCCCGCGCGCTGTGTCAACGGCTCGACCGTCGTGACCCTGACCCAGGGCCAGTTCTCCGCCGACCGCCGCGCGGAATCGGCGGCGCGGCCACTGTCGTGGCACGTCCCGGTGAAGGCCATGGCGGGCGGCGCAGAGGCACAGGTCGTGACGGCGGCGCGAACGACCGACCTGACCGTCACCGGTTGCGGCCCACTGCTGCTCAATCCCGGCCAGTACGGCTATTACCGCACGCTCTACCGGCCCGAGCAGGCGCAGGCGCTGACGGCCGAGCTCCCGCGGCTTCCGGCGGCCGACCAATATGGCCTGATCGCCAACGCGATGTCGCTGTCGCTGACCGGCTACCAGCCGATGCAGCAGGGGCTCGATTTTCTCGACGCGATGCCTGCCGGCGGGAGCGCCAAGGTGGTCCAGCGCGTGATCGACCGCTGGGACGACCTCTATGACCGGCTCGAAGGCGACCCCGCGGCCCAGGCCGCGATCGCCGCCCGGGTCGTGCGGACCTACGGCCCGCGCCTCTCGCAGCTGGGCTTCGTGCCGAAGACGGGCGAGCCCGCCGTCGACGCGGTGCTCCGACCCACTCTCATCGCCACGCTTGGCAAGTATCGCGATCCGGCGGTCCTCGCGGAAGCGTCGCGCCTGTTTGCGGCCTGGAAGCAGGATCCGGAGGCCATTCCCGGCTCGCTGAAGTCGACCTGGCTCGGAGTCATTGCCCGCAACGCCGACGCGGCGACGTGGGAGGCGCTCCACGAACGCGCCCGGGCGACGTCGGGGACGGTCGAGCGGACGTCGCTCTACCAGATGCTCGGGCGGACGCAGGACGAGGGCTTGTCGCGGCGGGCGCTCGACCTCGCCCTGACCGACGAACCGGGCAAGACCATCAGCTCGGGCATGATCACGGCCGTTGCCGGGCAGCACCCGAAGCTGGCGATCGACTTCGTCCTTTCGCACCTTTCGCAGGTCAACCAGCTGATCGACATTTCCGGCCGCTCGCGCTTCATGCAGCGCCTGGCCGGGTCGAGCCGCGACCCCGCGCTCATCGCGGTGCTGGAGGCCTACGCCAGCGCCAATCTCGCCGAGAGCGACAGGAAGCCGATCCAGCAGGCGATCGACCGAATTCGCTCCCAGTCCGCGGAGACGGCGCGCATCCGCGCCGAGACGGAGGCGTGGCTGAGCGCGAACCCACAGGGTTGAACCTGCCGCGCTTTTCTGTATAGGCGCGCCCTCGCGACCGGCTCCGGCCGGGCGCACTCGTCCGAGACAGCTGCCGGCCCCGCTCCAGTCGGGGACTTAATCTGCAGCCGAGACGGGGACAGGAATCATTCGGGGCGCTCCGGCGCTTCGTCGTGCGTTGCCGTTGCAACGCCATCGATCCCCAACCCCACGGACACCGAGCGCCTGGGCGTTTGCCCAGGCATTTGTTGAAGCTCGTTCGGGAGCGATCCCGGACGAAACTTTGGAGTTGGCATGGATCGATCGCAAAAAGCCGATCTGGTCGCCGAGCTGAAGAACGTCTTCACCGAGACGAGCGTGGTGGTCGTCACCCGCAATCTCGGGCTGAGCGTGGCCCAGTCCACGGATCTCAGGCTGAAGATGCGCGATGCCGGCGCTCAGTTCAAAGTTGCGAAGAACCGGCTTGCCCTCATCGCGCTCGAGGACACGCGCTACAAGCCCATCGGCGAAATGCTGAAGGGGCCGACGGCGCTGGCGACCTCGGGCGATCCCGTCGCGGCTGCCAAGGTCGCGGTGGACTTCGCCAAGACGACCGACAGGTTCGAGATCGTCGGCGGCGCGATGGGCGACACCCTGCTCGACGTGAACGGGATCAAGGCCCTGGCCGCGCTCCCGTCGCTCGACGAGCTGCGCGCCACCATCGTGGGCCTCGTCCAGGCGCCCGCGAGCAAGATCGCGCGGACCGTCAACGAGCCGGGCGCACAGCTGGCACGGATCTTCGCTGCCTATGCGGCCAAGGAAGCCGCGTAAGCCGCACCTTTTTCATCAACGCACGACAACAAGGGGCCCCAAAATCATCAGCGCCCCACGAAGGAGTATGAAATGGCTGACATCAATGCGCTGGTCGACCAGCTTTCCGAACTGACCGTCCTCGAGGCCGCGGATCTCGCCAAGGCCCTCGAAGAGAAGTGGGGCGTCTCGGCCGCGGCTGCGGTCGCGGTTGCCGGCCCCGCCGCCGGCGGCGCTGCCGCGGGTGCGGCTCCGGCCGAAGAGAAGACCGAGTTCGACGTCATCCTCACCGGCGACGGCGGCAAGAAGATCAACGTGATCAAGGAAGTCCGCGCGATCACCGGCCTGGGCCTCGGCGAGGCGAAGGCGCTGGTCGAAGGCGCCCCGAAGCCGGTCAAGGAAGGCGTCAACAAGGACGAGGCCGAGAAGATCAAGAAGCAGATCGAGGACGCCGGCGGCACCGTCGAGCTGAAGTAACCGAGCAGCCCGCAAGGGCTGCGTAGAGTTATCCCGGCGAAGGCCGGGATCCATCTGCGATCCTGGACCCCGGCCTTCGCCGGGGAACAAAAGAATGGGCGGTCCCCACGCGGGGGCCGCCCTTTTCTCATGCGCTCACTTGTTGGTTCGACCGCGGTCTTCCTGGGGAACTCCGTCGTTCGCGGTGGAATCGTTCTCGACGTCGCCGACGACCGTATTCTCGCCCGCGATCTCCTCGGGGTCCTCGCCGGTGGCGAACGCGCCTTTCGACTGGCCGATGCCTGGATTGTGCTTCAGGTCGTCGGGACCGACCTTGTCCTTCGTCAACTCCTTGTTGGTGCTCATAGCCATAGCCTCCTGACCACCAACGCATGGCCCTCCGACGGAGTTGAGCGGGCCGTCGCTGCGGCCGCCCGTTCCAGCGCCGTCAGTCGTCGAGGCTGGCGAGGAAGCTGTCGATGGCCGCGGCGGCCTCGGGCTCGTCGAGCATCGGCGCATGACCGACTTGCGGAACAATCACCGAGTTCATTTCCGGCGCAGCTTCGCGCATCCGCTCGAGAGTCTCGGGTCGCAGGAGCTCGCTCAACTCGCCGCGGACCACGAGCAGCGGCTTGCGCGCGAGCGCTGCGAACAGGGGCCACATGTCGACCTTCGGCGTCGCCTCGACCAGCCTGAAAGCATCCGCGATCGCCGGATCGTAGTCGAACACCACCCTGCCCTCGCGCTCGCGGCAATGGCGGTGCGCGGCGGCGAGCCAGTCGGCCGGCTCGTAGTTCGGGAATGCCGCGTGCTGATTGCCCCTGATCACCTGCGCGGCTTCGTCCCAGCTGGCAAAGCGCTCGCCCTTGCCGACGTACCGCCGGATGTGATCGAGGCCCGCGTCGCCGAGCTCCGGCCCGACGTCGTTGAGGATCGCGGCTGCGATTCGCTCGGGCGCGATCGCCGCGATGGCGAGGGTGACTAGGCCCCCAAGCGACGTGCCGACGAAGATGGCCTGCG
>DASUXP010000073.1:0-9544 GCA_036377835.1 Sphingomicrobium sp.
GCCTTGCTGATCGGCTCAGGAAGCGGCCCCGAATTGCCGATGCAGGTGGTACAGCCGTATCCGACGAGGTCGAAGCCGATGGCGTTAAGATCCTCCGAGAGCCCGCTCGCGTTCAAATAGTCGGTGACCACCTGGCTTCCCGGAGCGAGGCTGGTCTTCACCCACGGCTGGGTCTGGAGCCCCTTCTCGCGCGCCTTGCGGGCGAGCAGGCCGGCGCCGATCAGCACCGACGGGTTCGACGTGTTGGTGCAGCTGGTGATCGCGGCGATCACCACGTCGCCGTTGCCGAGGTCGCACTCGGTCCCTTCGACCGGCACGCGCGGGTCGTCGTGCTTGGCGTAGATTTTCTCGAGGTCAGTGTTGAACTCGTTGTCGACGTTGGTCAGCAACACGCGGTCCTGCGGGCGCTTGGGGCCGGCGAGCGAGGGCTCGATGGTGCTCATGTCGAGCTCGAGCGTGTCGGTGAACAGGGGTTCGGGCGTCGAGGCGTCGCGCCACAGGCCCTGCGCCTCGGCAAAGGCCTTGACCAGCGCGATGCGGTCGGAATCGCGGCCGGTCAGTTCGAGATAATCGAGCGTCCGGCTGTCGATCGGGAAGAAGCCGCAGGTCGCGCCATATTCGGGCGCCATGTTGGCGATGGTCGCGCGGTCGGCGACGGTCATGCTGTCGAGGCCGGGGCCGTAAAATTCGACGAAGCGCCCGACGACGCCTTTCTGGCGAAGCATCTGGGTAACCGTCAGCACGAGGTCGGTCGCGGTGATCCCTTCCCTGAGCTCGCCGTCGAGGCGGAAGCCGACGACCTCGGGGATGAGCATGCTGACCGGCTGGCCGAGCATTGCCGCCTCGGCCTCGATCCCGCCGACCCCCCAGCCGAGCACTCCAAGGCCGTTGACCATGGTCGTGTGGCTGTCGGTGCCGACCAAGGTGTCGGGATAGGCCACGGTCTCGCCGTCCTGGTCCTCACCGGTCCAGACGCATTGCGCGACATGCTCGAGGTTGACCTGGTGGCAGATGCCGGTCCCCGGCGGTACCACCTGGAAGTTGTCGAACGCCGCCGCGCCCCATTTGAGGAACTCGTAGCGCTCGCCGTTGCGGTGATATTCGAGCTCGACGTTCTTGCCGAACGCCTTGGGGTTGCCGAACTCGTCGACCATCACGCTGTGGTCGATGACCAGGTGCACCGGGACCAGCGGATTGATCTTCTGGGGGTCGCCGCCGAGCGCGACCATCGCGTCGCGCATCGCGGCGAGGTCGACGACAGCGGGAACGCCAGTGAAGTCCTGCATCAGCACCCGCGCCGGCCGGTACTGGATCTCGCGGGCGATCTTCCGCTCCTTCTGCCAGTCGACCATAGCCTGGAGGTCGTCGCGGGTGACCGTCTGCCCGTCCTCGAAGCGAAGCAGGTTTTCGAGCAGCACCTTCATCGAGAAGGGCAGGCGTGAAATGTCGCCGAGCTGCTCCGCCGCCTTGGGCAGCGAATAATAAGCATAGGTCCGGTCCCCGACCGTCAGCGTCGAACGCGTATGAAGGCTGTCCTGGCCGGTGGGGATCATGATGCTCCTCGGGGTTTCGAAAATGGGTGACTGCCGGCGAGATGGGCGGTCGCAGTGCGCTTAGCAACCGGCCGCCGGGCTCGCAAATTCAGGGTTTGGACCGCGCCTTCGCCCGCGGCTTGCCGGCCCCTTTCCTGCTTGCCTTCGGCCGGGCCTTGCGGGTGACTTCGTCAGCCGTCTCGGATGCCACCTCCTCGGCCGCATCCTCGTCGGCGACGTTCTCGATCGCTTCCTTCACCTCCTCCTTCAACTCGACGATCTCGTCTTCCTCGCGGTCCTCGATGCCCACGAATTCGTTCTTGGCGCGCTTGCTCGCCGCGATCAGCTCGTCGAGCTTGGTGTGCATGGCGACATCGCGGCGATGGTCGTCGATCTCCCGCTCGTTCTGGCTGTTGAGCACCATCTGCGTCAGCGTGATGGCGAGGATGGAGAGCGTCGCGGTCAAGACATTGACGTTCCAGCCGATCGCGAACCAGCCGATGCAGACCAGCAGGAAGGCGACCTGGGCGTAGGGATGGGCGAACAGGTCCGAAACCTTGTCGGATACGGCACAGCCGAGCCGATAGGCCCAGCTTTCATCGCGTGCAGGATCGCTTGCCATTCCGGGTCGGAAACGGCCCATGGCCGGTTCTGTTGCGCCCAAGCGAACAACAGTCGGGGCGGAGCGCGCCCGTCCGCCTCCCAATTTTGGCTCAATCGGCCTAGAAATCGGGAATGACACGCGACAGCGACTATTTCCGCCGCCGGGCGGCCGAGGCCCGCGCCGCGGCCTTCTGCAACGACGATGGCGACGATGTCGCCGTCGCCGGCGACCTCGCGCTGGCCTATGCGGCTTTGGCCCGCCGCCGCAGCCGCACCGACGCGGCAAAAGCCGTGGCGGCAGACGAACCGCTGCTCATCCAGGAATAGCCTCGGCTCAGATCCAGCCGCGGCGCTTCAGGTAGAGGATTGGGAGCACGGCACTGGCGACGATTGCCGCCAGCGACAGCGGATAGCCGTAGGTCCAGTCGAGCTCCGGCATGTGGTGGAAGTTCATGCCGAAGATGCCGGCGATCAGCGTCGGCGGCAGGAAGATCAGCGCAGCCCAGGAAAAGAGCTTCATCGCAGCATTCTGCTCGATGCTGATGAGGCCCAGCGAGGCGTCGAGCAGGAACTGCAGATTGTCGGTGAGGAAGTTGGCATGTTCGCTCAGCGAAGCGACGTCGCGGGCGAGGCTGGCGAGGTGCAGCCGGATGTCGCCCTGGGCCGGGTCCTGCAGCTTGGGCGTGCCGGCGAGGAAGCTCAGCATGCGGCTCATGCTGACGGCCGAATAGCCGCACTTGGCGAGCAGGCTCTGCGCCCGCCCGATGCGGGTCAGCAAGGCGGTCAGCCGGTCGGCCGGGATCCGTCTCTGGTCGGTGTTGCGGTGGAAGATGTGGTGGGAGATTTTCTCGATCTCGCCGCTCAGATTCTCGAGCTCGTCGGCCAGCCGGTCGATGATCGCGTCGAGCAGCCGGACCAGGACCGTCGGCGCGTCGCGGGCGAGCTCCGGCTCGCGGCCGACGTGGCCGATGAACGAGCGGACGGGCTTGGGCGTCCCGTAGCGGATGGTCACCAGCTGCTTGTCGGAAAGGACGAAGCCAATCGGGGTCGTGGTCGGCGCGCCGTCCTCGACCCCGCACAGCACGCTGACGGTCATGTAGAGCGCCCCGTCGCGCTCGTAGAGCCGGCTCGACGGCTCGATCTCGGCCATTTCGTCCTCGGTCGGGACGTTGAGCCCGATGCACCGCTCGACGAGCTTCTCTTCCGAATTGGTCGGCTCTTCGAGGTCGATCCAGGTGGCGCCGTCGGGAATCGTGTCCGAGTGCGACTCGAGGATGCTTCCGTCGCAGCCGGGTCCGTAAGCGCGCAGCATGCGCGCGTGTGTCCTCGCAACAGCCGTGCTTTGCAAGCCGCTTCGCTCTGCTAAGCCTTGCCGATGATCGTCCGCGGCCCCGCTGCCTGGATCGCAGCCTTGATTCTCGTCCTCGCCGCCGCGGCCATCCTGCTGGCGATGGGCCGCCACCCGATCTGCACCTGCGGGACGGTCGACCTGTGGGTCGGCGGGCGCGACAGCCCCAAGACCAGCCAGATGATCGCCGACTGGTACAGCTTCAGCCACATCGTCCACGGGCTGATCTTCTATGCCGCGCTGTGGCTGGTCGCGCGGCGCTGGCCGGTCGAATGGCGCTTCTTCGGGGCCTTGGCGGTTGAGGCTGCCTGGGAGCTGATCGAGAATACGCCCTTCGTCATCGACCGCTACCGGACCGCGACCGCCGCGCTCGGCTACAGCGGCGACAGCGTGCTCAACTCGGTGATGGACATCGCGATGATGGCGCTGGGCTTTCTCGCCGCGCGCAAGCTGCCGGTCTGGGCTTCGGTCGGGCTCCTCATCGTGCTCGAGCTCGTCCCGCTCTACGTCATCCGCGACAATCTGACCCTCAACGTGTGGATGCTGCTGTGGCCCGACAAGGCGGTCGCCGCCTGGCAGTCGGCCGGCTGAAGGCACGAAAGCGCCCGCGGAGCATTGTCGCCGCGATGAAACGGTTCCTGCTCCTCGCCGCCGTGGCGATGCCTGCGTCCGCCTCCGCCGGCGAGCTCTTCGGCGGCATCTACGCTCACGACGTCGATACGCCGCTCACCGCGAGCGGAATCGAGCATGGCGCCGACCTCCAGCTCGGCTGGCGCTGGGGGCGGATCGGGCGCACCCCGTTGCAGCCCTACGCTTTCGCCGCTCTCAACACCGTCGGGGACACCAGCTACGCCGCGGTCGGCCTGTCGGCGAAGTTCGGGGGCCGGATCTACATTCGCCCGGGCGTCGGCATCGCGGTGCACAACGGCTCGGCGAAAAAATTCCAGGACCTCGGCAACGGCAAGATCGACTTCGGCAGCCGCGTGCTGTTCGAGCCCGAGCTGGGAATTGGCGCGCGGGTCAATGACCGCCTCAGCGTCGAGGCGAGCTGGGTGCACATGAGCCACGCGCAATTGTTCGGTCGCCAGAACCCCGGCATCGACAATCTCGGGGTGCGGCTGAACTTCGCTTTCTAGAGCCGCCGCAGCATGTCGAGGTGGCTGCGTTCCACCGCGGCCGCATTCTTCGCCACCGGCCGCAGGGTCGGGCTGGTGCCGTTCGCCGCATAGCTGCCGTGCAGCGCCAAAGCGGCGCCGTGCACCGCGCGCTGCAGCCGCAAATAAGCCGCGTCGAAATCGCCCGCCGTCTCCAATTCGTCGTACATCGCCTGCTGCTGCGGCAGCATGCTCGCCGGCGGGAGCAGGTTGAGCCGGCGGCCGGCGAGGGACAGCTGCGCCGACGTGCCCTGGTGCGCGGCGATCATGCGGGTCGCAAAGTCACGCACTGCGGCGCTTCGGGCCCGGACCAGCGCCAGCTCCGACGAGCGGATCGCGAACAGGTCGATCGACGCCGCCTGCGCGACATAGGTCGCCGGGCTGACGACGTAGGTCGAGCCGGGCGGATAGGAGACCGGCCGGGCACGTGCGGGGGCGGGAGCCCTGCTCGCGCAACCGGCGAGCGGGACAAGCGCGATCATCGCAATCCAGCGCAGCCGCATCCCTACCTCCCGATCATCGTCTCCGGCTTCACGATCCGGTCGAACGCTTCCTCCTCGATCAGCCCGAGCTCGAGCCCGGCCTCCTTCAGAGTCTTGCCGGTCTTGTGCGCATGCTTGGCGATCGCCGCGGCATTGTCGTAGCCGATCTCCGGCGCCAGCGCGGTGACCAGCATCAGCGAGCGGCCCATCAGCTCACCGATCCTTTGCTCGTCGGGCTCGGCGCCGTCGAGCATCCGTGCCGTGAAGCTCTCCATGCCCGTCGCGAGCAGGTTGATCGAGCGGATCACGTTGGCGCCGATCAGCGGCTTGAACACGTTGAGCTCGAGATGGCCCTGCATCCCGCCGATGGTCACTGCGACATGATTGCCCATCGCCTGCGCCGCGACCATGGTCAGCATCTCGGCCTGCGTCGGGTTGACCTTGCCCGGCATGATCGAGCTGCCCGGCTCGTTCTCCGGAAGTTTCAATTCGCCGAGGCCGCAACGCGGGCCGGAGCCCAGCAGGCGGATGTCGTTGGCGATCTTGGTCAGCGCGACCGCGATCGTGTTCAGGACCCCGGACAGCTCGACGAGCGTGTCGTGCGCCGCCAGCTCGGCGAACTTGTTATCCGCCGAGGTGAAGGGCAGCTGCGTCAGCCGCGACACTTCCCTGGCGAACTCCTGCGCGAAGCCCTTGGGCGCGTTGAGCCCGGTGCCGACCGCGGTCCCGCCCTGCGCCAGCCGCATCAGGCGCGGAAGCACGCCTTCGACCCGGGCGATGCAATCCTCGACCTGCGCCGCATAGCCGGAAAATTCCTGCCCCAGCGTCAGCGGGGTCGCGTCCTGCAAATGGGTCCGGCCGATCTTGACGATATGGTCCCAGCGCCGCGCCTGGTCGGCGAGCCGCTCGTGCATGAGCTTGAGCGCCGGGATCAGCCGGCGGTGGACCGCCCGTGCCGCGGCGATGTGCATCGCGGTCGGAAAGCTGTCGTTCGACGACTGGCTCTTGTTGACATGGTCGTTGGGGTGGACCGGCTCCTTGCCGCCGCGCTTGCCGGTGAGGATCTCGTTGGCACGGCCGGCGATCACCTCGTTGGCGTTCATGTTCGACTGGGTGCCCGACCCGGTCTGCCAGATGACCAGCGGGAACTGCCGGTCGAGGTCGCCGCGGGCGACTTCGGCGGCGGCCTGCTGGATCGTCTCGGCGAGCTGCGCATCGAGCCCGCCGATCCGCGCGTTCACCCGCGCCGCCGCCTGTTTGATGAAGCCCAGCGCGTGGACGATCTCGATCGGCATCTGCTCCTTTGGGCCGAACGGGAAATTCTCGATCGAGCGCTCGGTCTGCGCGCCCCAGTAGGAATCCGCCGGAACCTCGATCGGTCCGAAGCTGTCGGTCTCGGTGCGGGTGCTGGCCATGGGTCCTCTTCAATCGTGGGCCGTCATTGCGAGGAGCCGGAGGCGACGCGGCAATCCAGCAGCTGGATTGCTTCGCTGCGCTCGCAATGACGCCAAGGCTCCTGTTATTTTTTGCGCGTAAAGTCCACGTTGACGACGTTCGACCCGTCGTCGGCCTTCTCGGCCTTGGGCGCGTCATTTTCCGCCGCTTCATGCTCCTCGTGCGGCTCCTCGTTCGCGTCGGCGTGGAAGGTCAAAGCGAACTCGACCGCCGGGTCGTGGAACTGGGTGACCGCCGCGAAGGGCACATGGAGCGTCGCCGGGACCCCGCCGAAGGAGAGACCGACGGAAAAGGCATCGTCCTCGACCTTCAGCTCCCAGAAGCGGTGCTGGATGACGATGGTCATCTCGTCGGGGAAGCGCTCCATCAGGTGCCGGGGGATGGAGACGCCCGGCGCCCGCGTCTTGAAGGTGATGTAGAAATGATGGTCGCCGGGAAGCCCGCCGGTCTGCTCCACTTCGCCGAGCACCCGCCCGACCACCGCCCGCAATGCGTCCTGCACGATCTCGTCGTACGGGATCAGGCTTTCGGGTGTCTCGTCGCTCATCCCCCGCGGTGGTAACGAGCGAGCCTCGCCGGTCAAGCGGAGTCGTCACGATGCCCATCGATCCGACCCAACCCTATGATGAAAACAACATTTTCGCGCGCATCCTTCGCGGCGAGCTGCCGGGCAAGGCGGTGTACGAGGACGATTGCGTCCTCGCCTTTCACGACATCCACCCGCTCGCCCCGGCTCACATCCTGGTGATCCCCAAGGGGCCGTACGTTTCGTGGGACGATTTTTCCGAAAAGGCGTCGGACGCCGAGATCGCCGGGCTGGTCCGCGCGGTGGGCCGGATCGCTCGCGACCAGGGGCTGGTGGAACGCGGCTACCGGGTGCTCGCCAACGTCGGGCTCGACTCGGGGCAGGAGGTGCCGCACCTTCACCTGCACATTTTCGCAGGGCGGCCGCTCGGCCCGATGCTCGCGCGCTGACCGCCGCCTGCAGAAGAGGGATTGTGCTCGGGCTCGCAGCCGTTAGTTTCCGCGCCGGGACATTGATTGCTTGGAGGGGAATTCTCGAATGGCCACTGCTTCACCGCCCACCGGGAGCCGGGGACGGGTCAAGCCGCTCGACGCGATTCTCGCGACGGCCGAGAAGAAGGCGCTCAAGCGCTCCCTCGGCGCCTTCCAGCTGACGCTGCTCGGGATCGGTGCCGTCATCGGCACCGGAATCTTCGTGCTCACGGCGACCGCGGCCCAGAAGGCCGGCCCCGGAATGATGGTCAGCTTCATGATCGCGGGGGTGGTCTGCGCGGTCGCTGCGCTCTGCTATTCGGAGCTCGCCTCGATGGTCCCCGTCGCGGGCTCGGCCTACACTTATTCCTACGCGGTGATGGGTGAGCTGGTGGCCTGGCTGGTCGGCTGGGCGCTGATCCTCGAATATGCCCTCGGGGCGAGCGCCGTCGCCGTCGGCTGGTCGGGCTTTGCCGCCGGCCTGCTCGATTCGATCGGGATACACCTGCCCCACGCCTTGAAGGTCGGCCCGCAGATCGAGTGGGGTTTCCTCCAGGGCGGCGAGGTCGGCGGGTTCATCAACCTGCCCGCGGTGCTGGTCGTCGCCTTCGTTACCACCCTGCTGGTGATCGGCACCAAGGAAAGCGCGACCTTCAACGCCGTGCTGGTGGTGATCAAGGTCACCGCCTTGACCCTGTTCCTGATCATCACCTTGCCGATGATCAGCGGCAATGCCGGCAATTTCGAGCCGTTCGCGCCGCGCGGCTGGGGCAATCCCTTCAGCGGGTCGGGCACCGGCATTCTCGGCGCCGCGGCTTCGATCTTCTTCGCTTATGTCGGCTTCGACGCCGTCTCGACCGCTGCGGAGGAGACCAAGAACCCGCAACGCAACGTCCCCATCGGCCTCATCGGCAGCCTGCTCATCTGCACTGTCTTCTACCTGCTCGTCGCCGCCGGCGTGGTCGGCGCCTATGGGGCGCAGCCGGTGGTCGATCCGATGACGGGCCTCGCGCTCAAGGAAGGATCGCCCGACCTCTACGCATCGGCCGCCTGCCAGGCCGCCAATGCCCCGACCGTCTGCTCGAAGGAGGCGCTCGCCTACATCCTTCGCCAGGTCGGGCACCCGCTGCTCGGCAACCTCGTCGGCCTCGCCGCCGCCATCGCGCTCCCTTCGGTGGTGCTGCTGATGATGTTCGGCCAGACCCGCGTGTTCTTTGTCATGGCCCGCGACGGCCTGCTCCCCGACTGGCTGTCGACGGTCCACCCGCGCTTCAAGACGCCGTATGTCGTGACCATCGTCACCGGTGTCTTCGTCGCCATCGCCGCCGCCTTCCTGCCGGTCGGCACGCTCGCCGATTATTCCAACGCGGGCACCTTGTTCGCCTTCGCCGCAGTGTCGCTCGGCGTGATGATCCTGCGCAAGAAGGATCCGGGCCGCGCCAGGCCGTTCCGCACCCCGGCGCTGTTCGTGGTCGCGCCGCTGTCGATCGTCGGCTGCGCGCTCTTGTTCTTCAATCTCAACGTCGAATCCAAGCTGCTGTTCGTCAGCTGGACCGTGATCGGCCTGGTCTTCTACTTCCTCTACGGCTTCCGCCACAGCAACCTGGCGCGCGGCATCGTCGAGGTTCCGGAGCTGGCCGCGGATGCACCGGGGTCGGTCGGCGTGGCGCCGATGCCGGGAGCACCGGTTCCGCCAGAAGATCGCGGCTAGAGCAGCTCGCTGGCGAGCGCCCTGAGGTCCTGTTCGGGACGCGCGCCATAATGCTGGATCACTTCCGCCGCGGCGATGGCGCCTAGCCGGAGCAACTGCTCGAGGCTCCGCTCGCGGGTGTAGCCGAACAGAAAGCCGGCCGCGAACAGGTCGCCCGCCCCGGTCGTGTCGATCACCTCCCCGACCGGCTCCGCCGCGACTTCGGCGCGCTCCCCGCCGCGCATGGCGAGCGCCCCATGCTCGCTGCGGGTCACGACCAGCGT
>DASUXP010000074.1:0-3452 GCA_036377835.1 Sphingomicrobium sp.
TCAAAGCGTCTTCACCCAATCGCGATAGGCGGCTTCGTCCATGAGGCCGTCGAGCTCGGCCGTATCCGACAGCTTGAGCTTGAAGAACCAGCCCTCGCCTTCCGGGTCGCTGTTGATCAGCGCCGGATCGTCGACGACCGCCGGATTGCCCTCGATCACCTCGCCGGAGACCGGCGCGTAAACGTCCGACGCCGCCTTGACCGATTCGACCACGGCGGCCTCCTGGCCCCTGCTCAGCTGGCGTCCGCCCTCGGGTACTTCGGCGAAGACGATGTCGCCCAATTGTTCCTGCGCGTGGTTGGAGATGCCGACGGTCGCGGTGTCGCCTTCGACCCGGACCCACTCATGCTCCTTGGTGAAATATGTCGTCATCTAAGCGGCTCCCTTGCGGTGATAGCGGTGGCGGACGAACGGCATTGCGGCGACGGTCGCGTCGAACAATTTGCCGCGCTGCTCGAGCTTCAGCGCGGTTCCGGCCTCGGCCAGCGGGGCCGCGACATAGCCCATGGCGATCGGGCGCTGCAGGCTCGGCGAGAATCCGCCGCTGGTGATCCGGCCGACCTCATTGCCCTCGCCGTCGAGCACCAGCGCGCCCTCGCGCACCGGCTGGCGCCCCTCGACGTCGAAGCCGACGCGCTTCTGCACCGGTCCATTCTCCAGCTCGGCGAGGATGCGCATCGCGCCGGCGAACCCGCCCTCGGCGCGGCGCCGCTTGTTGATGGCGAAATTGAGCCCCGCCATGACCGGCGTGGTCTCCTCGTCGAGGTCGTGGCCGTAAAGCGGCAGTCCCGCCTCGAGCCGCAGCGAATCGCGCGCGCCGAGACCGATCGGCTTGACCAGATCGTTCGCCACCAGCGCTTCAGCCAATTTTTCGACGACGGTGCCCGGGACGGAGATCTCGAACCCGTCCTCGCCGGTATAGCCCGAGCGGCTGATCCACAAAGTCTCCTCGCCCCAGGCGAAGGCATGGCCCTGCATGAAGCTGAGCTCGCTGACGCCCGGCACGATGCGCTCCAGCACCTCGGCCGCGCGCGGGCCCTGAAGCGCGAGCAGCGCCTGCTCCTTCATGTAATCGACCGCCACCGCGCGCGGCAGCCGGGTCTGGAGCTGGTGGATGTCGCCATGCTTGGTGGCGCCGTTGACCACGACATAGAAATCCTCGCCGCGACGCGTTGCCATCAGGTCGTCGAGGATCCCGCCGCTGTCGTCGAGCAGCAGCGAATATTTGAGCTTCATGTCGCCGAGAATTTGAAGGTCCGCGGGAAGGAGCCTCTCGAGCGCCACGTCGGCACCGCGGCCGTGAATCAGAAGCTGGCCCATGTGGCTGACGTCGAACAGCCCGGCATTCTCGCGAGTCCAGCCGTGCTCGGCGATGATGCCCTCATATTGGACCGGCATCTCGTAGCCGGCGAAGGGCACCATCCGCGCGCCCCTTGACCGGTGCCATGCGTCGAGCGGCAGCTGCTCAAGCGGCTGCGGGTGCGTGCCCTCGCCGCCTTGAGGGTCGCCGCTATAGGACGTGCCCCGCGCCTGGGTTTCGTCGGTGGGGCCGCTATGGACTTCCTTGCTCATCACGCGCTCCGCATCAGGTGACGACAGTCAACGCTTTGCCCAAGCCTTCGACCATCGCCCCCGTCTGTCTCCTGCGCCTGAGAGCTTCGTCCCCTTCGGCGGTCCCCCACCTCAAGCGGCGGAGAGCACTTTCCAGACTGTCTTCGGCCCGCGCGGTCCTTCTGCCTGAGAGATTCCGGAGGCGGTTGCTCCTTCGGCGTTCCGGCATCGCCTCAGGGCAATGGCGGACACTCTCCCACGCGGCCTTCCGGAAGCGAGCCTCCGGCGACGCGCGGACCCTTGGCGGCGCGCCGCGGGCGAGTCAACGAAGCTTTGTCAGCGCGTCGCGTTGTAGCGGAGCTGGTCTTGGGTCATCTGGAACCCGACCAGATGCTCGAAGGTCGCGTTGGCGACGGCAGCGCGCACCGCGGGATCGGACAAAGGATCGACCGCGGCCTGGGGATCGCCCGGCTTGCGCTCGCGGGTGAGGATTCGCCGGACGTTCTCCGGCAGAGTGGCCGCCCCGCGATTGACGCGGATGTTGGCCTGGACGCGCGTCCAGGCGTGGTTGCTCCCCGGCGCGAAGTTCAAGGCCAGCTGCCCGATCTGCTTGGCGACGACGCGGCTGCCCCCCTGCAAAGCGACATCGAAATAGGGCAGCACCACCTGCCGCGCGGCGCCCGCGTCGCGCCGCTGGCCGAGCACGGTGAAGGTCATCGTCGACACGATGTCATTGCCCGAATCCTGGCAGACGTTGCGCACGTCGGTGATCGTCGCGGTGACATCGATCGCTCGCGCATCGGTGCTGTTCGGCGGATTGAACAAGGTGATGTCGCCGGTCCCGGCCGGAATCCCCGCAACCGGGCACGCGCTGCGGACCGTGAATACCCCGCCCTGCAGGACATCGCCCTGGTGGCGGCAGGCGCTCAGCAGCGCGAGGGCAGCGATTGCGGCGATGCGGAGCTTCATGGGTAAAGCAGATCCTTTGGAAAAACGTCGGGCCAGTCGAGCGGCGTCTATGGCAAGCCCCTTCTAAGGCTGCAAGCGAAGGCTTACATGCCTTTCCCAATGCTGAACCGGCCTCCTCTTCGAGTGCTCATCGCGGCCCCGCGCGGCTTCTGCGCGGGGGTCGACCGCGCCATCCAGATCGTCGAGCTGGCGCTCGAGCGCTTCGGCCCGCCGGTCTATGTGCGGCACGAGATCGTCCACAACCGCTACGTCGTTGAGCGCCTCAAGAACATGGGGGCGATCTTCGTCGACGAGCTAGACGAAGTGCCCGACGACCGGCCGGTGGTCTTCTCCGCCCACGGCGTCCCCAAATCGGTTCCCGCCGCCGCCCAGGACCGCGGCCTCGCCTACGTCGACGCGACCTGCCCGCTGGTGTCCAAGGTCCATCGCCAGGCCGAGCGGCTAATCGCCGAAGGCCGCCACATCCTGTTCATCGGCCATGCCGGCCACCCCGAGGTCATCGGCACCTTCGGCCAGGTCCCAGACGGATCGATGACCCTGGTGGAAACGGTCGAGGACGTGCGCGACCTAAAAGTCCCGGATTCGGCCAACCTCGCCTTCCTCACCCAGACCACGCTGTCGGTCGACGACACCGCGGCGATCGTGGGTGCCTTGAAGACGCGCTTCCCCGACATCCGCGCGCCGCGCAGCGAGGACATCTGCTATGCCACGTCCAATCGCCAGGCCGCGGTCAAGGCGATCGCCCCCGAATGCGACAAGGTGCTCGTGATCGGCTCGCCCAACAGCAGCAACTCGCTGCGCCTGGCCGAAGTCGCCGAGCGCATAGGTGCGCCGGCCAGGCTCATCGAGCGCGCGGCGGACATCGACTGGGACTGGCTGGGTCAACCGGGCACCGTCGGCATCACCGCCGGCGCCTCGGCGCCGGAACTGCT
>DASUXP010000075.1:0-5449 GCA_036377835.1 Sphingomicrobium sp.
AGGACCGCCGCTCTTCCACCCTGCGGCCGTTCCGCGGTTCGTCGGATGGCGCGGAAGACCAGCTCGCGCACCGCGCGCCGGTCCTTCGAGCCGGCATATCGGCGCTGCTTGAAATAATGCGTGACGATCGAGTCCGCGGGCGGGCCGTTGTCGCGGGCCGAGGCGATGACCTCGTCAAGCACCTCGATCGCCGCCTGGAGGCGAGCCGCGGGGGTCACAACGCGCCCCTCCCGCTTGCGGGAGGGGCCGGGGGAGCGCCTGTCAAACGCTCGAGAGAAAGGAACATGCCCTCCCCTACCCCTCCCGCAAGCGGGAGGGGACAGACAGGCTCAACGCGTCGGATAATTCGGCGCCTCGCGGGTGATGGCGACGTCGTGCACATGGCTTTCCGACAAGCCCGCATTTGTAATCCGCACGAAGCGAGCACGCGTCTGCAGCTCGGCGATCGATTCGGAACCCGTATAGCCCATCGCCGCCTTCACCCCGCCGACCAGCTGGTGAACGATCTCCCGCACCGGGCCCTTGTACGGCACCTGGCCCTCGATGCCCTCGGGAACCAGCTTCAGCTGGTCCTTGATGTCCTGCTGGAAATAACGGTCGGCCGAGCCGCGGGCCATGGCGCCGACCGAGCCCATGCCGCGATAGGATTTGTAGCTCCGCCCCTGGTAGAGGAACGTTTCGCCGGGCGCCTCTTCCGTTCCCGCGAGGAGCGAGCCGACCATCACCGTCGAAGCGCCCGCGGCAAGCGCCTTGGCGATGTCGCCGCTGGTGCGGATTCCGCCGTCGGCGATGACCGGCGTGCCGGCCCCCGCCGCAGCTCCGGCCGCCTCCATGATCGCCGTCAGCTGCGGCACGCCGACGCCGGCGATCACGCGGGTCGTGCAGATCGAGCCCGGGCCGATGCCGACCTTCACGGCGTCCGCTCCGGCATCGACCAGCGCCTTGGCCGCATCGGCAGTGGCGACATTGCCGGCGATGACCTGCGCCGAGTTGGACAAAGTCTTCACCCGTTCGACCGCTTTGGCGACGTCGACATTGTGGCCGTGCGCGGTGTCGATGACGATGCAGTCGCAGCCCGCCTCGATCAGTGCCTGCGAGCGCTCGAAGCCGAGGTCGCCGACGGTCGTTGCGGCAGCGACGCGTAGCCGCCCTTCGGAATCCTTGGTCGCGAGCGGCGCGGCCACCGATTTCTCGATGTCCTTGACGGTAATGAGCCCGACGCAATGGTTTGCCTCATCGACGACGAGCAGCTTCTCGATCCGCCGCTGGTGAAGGATTCGCCGCGCCTCCGCCTCGCTGGTGCCGATGGGGACGGTCGCGAGATTCTCCCTGGTCATCAGCTCGGAGACCGGCTGGCGCGGATTTTCGGCGAACCGCACGTCGCGGTTGGTGAGAATGCCGCACAGCTTGCCGCTCTTTTCGACAATGGGGATGCCGCTGATCCGGTGCGCGGTCATCAGCTCCAACGCCTCGGCGAGAGTCTGGTCGGGGGTCATGGTGATCGGGTTGACGACCATGCCGCTTTCGAAGCGTTTGACCTGGCGCACCGCGGCGGCCTGCTCCTCCACGTCCATGTTACGGTGAAGCACGCCGATTCCGCCGAGCTGCGCCATGGCGATTGCCATGTCCGCTTCGGTCACAGTGTCCATCGCCGAAGACAGGATCGGGATGTTGAGCGGAATCTCGCGGGTCAGGCGGGTCCGGGTATCGGCCTGGCTCGGCAGGACGCTCGACTCGAGCGGCTGCAGCAGGACGTCGTCGAACGTCAGTCCGAGAGGGATTTCAGGAGCTTCGCTGAGGTGGGCCATATCGGCCCATGCCAAGGACGAGCCGGTTTGCCAAGGGGCGCCTAGCGGCGCGCGCGATCGAGCACCCGCTGGGCCGCCTCGACGTGCATCCGCTCGATCATTTCGTCGTCGAACCGCTCGGCGCCGCCCTGGAACGCCTCCACCAGCCGGCGCGCGCGCTCCACCTCGTTCTCGGAGGGTGCGAAGGCACGATGGCAGGGCTCGATCTGGCTGGGATGGATGAGGCTCTTGCCGTCGAAGCCGAGCGCTCGGCCGGCGCGGGCCTCGGCGAGGAAGCCGTCCGCATCGTCGAGCCGATTGAACACGCCGTCGAAGGCCGCAATGCCTGCTGCGCGCGCCGCAAGCACGATCGTCTGCAACGCTGTCGAGATCGGCTCGCGCGACGAATCGAGCGGCAGGCGGAGGTCGGCCCGCAAGTCGTTGGTGCCGGCGATCAGCCCGGCCGCCACTTTCGCAATATCCGGCACCGCGAGCACTCCGGCGGCCGTCTCGATCATCGCCAGCACCGGCTTGCCCACGGCCTTCGCGACGCCTTCGACGAAGTGCGCCGAGATTGCCCGCGGCATGACCGCGAAGTCCGCCGCGGATTGCGCGACCGAGTCCAGGTCGAGCGAATGCCACTCGGTCCCGACCCCGTTGACGCGAATCGCCACGGGCATCGGCCAATCGGAAGCGACCGCTTCGACCGCCGCATGGCGGGCCGGGCGCTTGTCCCCCGGCTTCACGGCGTCCTCGAGGTCGAGCACCACGAGATCGGCGTCAAGCGTCCGCGCCTTGGCGATCGCCCGCGGGTTCGATGCCGGCAGGAACAGGACCGAGCGGACGAGGTGAAGATCGCCGGTCAAGCCGCGCCTGACTGCAAGGCTTCGATGTTGACCCGGTCGAAGGCGTGATCGGCATGCGGGCCGTCCACGTCGACCCAATGCATGAACAGGTGCGCCGACCACAGGTTGGGGTTGGGCTCGATGCGGCCATGCCGGTGGTTCACTCCGCGGTACATCACCGCGTCGCCGGCCCGCATCGGCAGCGCGGTGAAAGCCTCGTCGCCGAAATCTTCGTCCAGCGTCGGCACCGGGTCTGCCATGTGCCGGTGCTCGACCGACAGCGCCCATGGCTTGTCGTCGGCAAGCTCGAGCATCAGCGACAGGCTGTGTTCGCAGGCGGGCCGGTCCGAGTGGACCTTGCAGACGTCGCCCTGCTGATAGACCCGGAAGTAAGCGTAGCTCGGCATCAGCTCGCAACCGGCGATCTGCTCGACTCGCGGGGTCAGGCCGGACAGGAACGCGGCCATCGGCGGGTAATCGACGCTGTACACCTCGATCGAACTCTTCTCGGTGAGGAAGCCCTTCTTCACGAACTTGCGCGAGTTCATGAGGTCGAGGTCCGACTGCAGGCGGGCGTGGAACACCGAAAGGACCTGCGGCGGGAACAGGCGCTCGAGAAAGACATAGCCGTCATTGCGGTATGCCTCGGCCTCGGCCGCGAGGCTCCGCTCGGCCTCTTCGCTCACCCGCATTGCCGATTTCGCTTCCACCACGCCCATCCTCGTCGCATCATGCCGGCCAGCATAATCCGGGGGAGTTGATGTTGACCACCTTCATGACCGCGATCGCGGTGCTTGCGCTTCTGTTCGTGATGATGGGCGTGAAAATCGTCCGGCAGGGCTATCGCTACACCATCGAGCATTTCGGCCGCTTCGTCCGCGTGGCGGAGCCCGGCTTCAACTATGTGATGCCCTTCTTCTACCGCGTCGGCCGCCGCATCAACATGATGGAGCAGGTGCTCGACATCCCCGGCCAGGAGATCATCACCAAGGACAACGCGATGGTGGCGGTCGACGGCGTGGTCTTCTTCCAGGTGCTCGACGCCGCCAAGGCCGCCTATGAGGTGAGCGACCTCTACACAGCGATCATGGCGCTCTCGACCACCAACCTCAGGACCGTCATGGGCTCGATGGACCTCGACGAAACCCTGTCGAAGCGCGACGAGATCAACACGCGGCTGCTCGCGGTCGTCGACCACGCGACCGAGAATTGGGGTGTTAAGATCACCCGCGTCGAGCTGCGCGACATCCGCCCGCCGTCGGACATCGTCAACGCCATGACGCGGCAGATGAAGGCCGAGCGCGAGAAGCGTGCCGTCATCCTCGAGGCCGAAGGCCTGCGCCAGTCGGCCATCCTCAGGGCCGAGGGCGAGAAGCAGTCGGCGATTCTCGAGGCGGAAGGCTCGCGCGAAGCCGCGTTCCGCGAGGCCGAGGCGCGTGAGCGTGCGGCGCAGGCCGAGGCTACGGCGACCAAGGCGGTTAGCGACGCCATCGAGCGGGGCAGCGCCCAGGCGATTAACTATTTCATCGCGCAGAAATATGTGGACGCGGTCACCGAATTCGCCCGCTCGCCCAACGCCAAGACCATTCTCTTCCCGGTCGAGGCGACGCAGCTGATCGGAACGCTCGGCGGGATCGGTGAACTCGCCAAGGAAGCGATCAGCGCACCGCGGCCCCCGGCGCCGGCCAAGCCGAAAGCCTCGCCCGGCGTGCCTGATTCGAACCGATGAACGGCATGGACATCGATCCCGGCTGGCTGTGGCTGATCGGCGGCGTCGTGCTGCTGATCGCCGAAGTGATCGCGCCCGGCTTCTTCCTGGTGTTCGTCGGCGCGGCGGCGATGGCGACGGGCCTGTTCACCGTGCTGTTCGGCCTCGGCCCGGCGGCGCAACTCGCGCTGTTCGCAATCTATGCGGTGATCGCGGTGATGATCGGCCGGCGCTTCTATGCCAACCGCACCGCGGACAGCACCGATCCGCTCTTGAACGACCGTGCGGCGCGGCTCGTCGGAAGGAGCGTGACAGTGGTCGAGGCGGTCGACGACCAGAACGGCCGTGTCCGCGTCGGCGACAGCGAATGGAGCGCGCGCGGCGGCCCCGCGGCTGCCGGCACGCGCGTTAGAATCACCGGCGTCGAGGGCAATTGCCTCACGGTGGAGGCGGACCGCGCCCTTCCCCCAGCCTGACGGAGTTGTTCGTGCCTGGATTTGAGCTCACCCGCCGCCAGACGATTGCTGCGCTTGCCGCCAGTGCCGCGTTTCCCCTCCTCCCCGCCTGCAAGAGGCAGTCCGCCGCCGCAACCGGCGATGCCGAAGCGTCCAAGCTCCTCGACTCGCTCGCCGAGAACCTGCTTCGGCTGTACCCGACGAGCGCGACCGGCCTCGGGCTCGACGTCGGCGCGCGCGCCGGCCTGCGGTCGCAGCTGAACGACCGTTCGGCCGCCGGGCAGGAGCGGGTCGCGGCGACGATCAGAGCCGACCTCGCGCGGGTCGAGAAGATCGACGAAAGCGCCCTCTCCTTCCCCGTTCGGACCAGCGTCGACGTGGTGCGCAGCGCCTATCGCACCGCGCTCGAAGGCTTCGCTTTTCCCTACGGCGACAATCCGGTCGCGGGCGACAGCTGGCGCAAGACGCCCTACGTCGTCATCCAGAATGTCGGCGCCTATCTCGACACGCCCAAGTTCCTCGACGCCGACCACCCGGTGGAGAATGCCGCCGACGCGGAAGCCTATCTCAGCCGCCTCAGCCAATATCCCGGCCAGCTCGACGCCGAGCTGGAGCGAATGCGCTCGGCGCGGGCAAAAGGCCTCGTCCCGCCCG
>DASUXP010000076.1:0-9594 GCA_036377835.1 Sphingomicrobium sp.
CCGGCCCGCCTAGCCGCCGGCCCTCCCCTTCGGCGCTGGCGCGCCTCTTCCCTTCCCGCAGGCGGGAGGGGAGGTGAACGCCGACGTCATCATCGTCGGCTCCGGGGCCGCCGGGCTGACCGCAGCGCTCAACCTGGCGGAGACGCACAAAATCGCGGTGATCGCCAAGGGCGCGCTCGGCGACAGCGCCAGCGCCCGCGCGCAGGGGGGGATCGCCGCGGTGCTGGAGGAAGGCGACAGCTTTGAAGCCCATGTCAACGACACGATGATCGCCGGCGCGGGCCTCAACGACATCCGCGTCGTCGAGCATGTCGTCAGCCAGGCACCCGCGGCCATCGCGCGGCTGGTCGAACTCGGCGTGCCCTTCGCCAGCGAGAATGGCGCGCTGCACCTGACCCGCGAGGGCGGGCACAGCCACCGGCGAATCGTCCACGTCGCCGACGCGACCGGCTGGGCGATCAGCCAAGCGCTGGAAGGCGCCGCGGCCAAGCACCCCAACATCACGCTCGTTCCCGACATGGTCGCGGTCGACCTCATCACCGGCCGGCACGCGACGCGCTTTTCCACCGAGGGCGGGATCCACGGCATCTACGCCTACAACCGCAAGAAGAGGCGGGTGGAGGCGCTGACCGGCCGGGCGACCATCCTCGCCACCGGCGGAGCAGGGCGCGCGTACCTCTATTCGACCGCGCCGCGCGGTGCGACGGGCGATGGCATCGCCATGGCGTGGCGGGCGGGCTGCCGGGTCTCCAACATGGAGTTCATGCAGTTCCACCCGACCTGCCTCTACAATCTCGAGGTCAAGAACTTCCTGATCACCGAGGCGGTGCGCGGCGAGGGCGGGCAGCTGAAGCTTCCGCCCGGCGTGAAGGGCGGCGGCAAGCGCTTCATGCCGCACTTCGACGAGCGTGCCGAGCTCGCCCCGCGCGACATCGTCGCCCGCGCGATCGACCATGAGATCAAGCGCCTCGGGCTCGACTATGTCCATCTCGACATCTCGCACCGCGAGCCGGAATTCGTCCGCGCGCACTTCCCCAACATCTACGAGAAGCTGCTCGGCCTCGGCATCGACATCACGCGCGAGCCGATCCCGGTCGTCCCGGCGCAGCATTACACCTGCGGCGGCGTGGTCGTGGACCTCGACGGCCGCACCGACGCGCCGGGCCTGTACGCCGCGGGCGAGGTGACGCAGTCGGGGCTGCACGGGGCCAATCGCCTCGCTTCCAACAGCCTGCTCGAATGCGTCGTCTTCGGCCAGGCCGCGGCGAGGCACATCGCGGCGCATTGGGGCGACCTCCCCGAAGTCCCCGAAATCCGCGCCTGGGACGAAAGCCGGGTCACCGACAGTGACGAGGAAGTGGTCATTACCCAGACCTGGGGCGAGATCAGGCGGATGATGTGGAACTATGTCGGCATCGTCCGCACCACCAAGCGGCTCGAGCGGGCCAAGCGGCGGATCGACATGCTGCGTCACGAAGTGGCCGATTATTACAAGAACTTCCGGGTTACGCCCGACCTCATCGAGTTGCGGAACCTCGTCGAGGTCGCCGACCTCATCGTCCGCTCGGCCCTGTCGCGGCACGAAAGCCGCGGCCTCCATTACACGCTCGATTACCCGGACATGCTGAAGCAGGCGAAGGATACGGTGCTGGTGCCGTAGTCCGCGAACCAAGGGGGAGAATCATGCCCGTTGAACTGAGGATCGCCGCGCTGGGAGCGCTGCTTCTGTTCGTCCACATCTTCGTCGCCATCCGGTTCAAGACGCAGCAATATGGCCGCAAGTGGAATGTCGGCGCGCGCGACGAGGCCTTGCCCGCGGCGAGCCCGATGACCGGCCGGACCATGCGCGCGCAGGCCAATTTCCAGGAGACGTTCCCGATCGCGGTCGTCGCCCTGATCGGCGTGGTCCTCGCCGGCCGCACGACTCCGATGACCGCGCTCGGCGGATGGATCTGGCTCGGGGCCCGCATCGCCTATTTGCCGCTGTACATGGCCGGAGTGCCGGTCGTCCGAACGATCGTGTGGACGGTCGGAATAATCGGCCTGGCGATGGTTCTGTGGCCGCTGCTGCGCGGCTGATCTAAGCGAGACGGTTAACCGGAAGGAAGCCACGGGCGATTACGCCGCGCCGGAGCCGATGAGCGGCGAATCGCGTTTACGCCCGTTCGTTACGCCTGCGTAGCATGGTAGGTCTTCGCCATGCCGGCGAACTATCGCATCTACCGGATCGACGGCGCCGGGCACGTCGTCGGCGTCGAATGGCTCGAAGCGGACAGCGACGACGCCGCGCTCGCCGCCGCACGGGCGATGACCGAGCCGGGCAAGCGCGAAATCTGGCTGCGCGACCGCCTCGTCGGCACCATCCGCATCGAGGCCGCCGACGAATCCTCGGCGGCGTGCTGGCTGTAGAGTGCAGGTCACAAGTAAAGCGGACGCCAGCTAGGTGTCGAATGCGGCGTGATACAGAACCGGACCGCTTGGACGTTCAGACCCGAAGCTCAGGATTTGAAAATAGGGCGGCGGAGCGTCGGCGTAGGTGACGCTCGGGTCATGGACGAAACCAAACTTTCCATAAATGCCGGGGTCACCCAGCACCACGCAGCCAGCAGCGCCATGCTCCCTTATTCGACTCAACGCTTCCGTAATGAGACGAGAGCCGATGCCCTTGTGCTGCCATTCAGGCCGCACCGCGACGGGGCCCAGACCGTACCAACCCTCACTATCGGCCATGGTGACTGGCGAAATCGCAATATGGCCGACGACGATTCCTTTGTCGATCGCGACGAGCGAGACAGCCAGCGCTCCGGCGCGCCTCAAGACGTTGACGATTTGCGCTTCGGTCCCGCTGCTATGGTCGGCACCTCGAAAGGCATCCCGGATCGTTTGTTCAATGGCAGCGGCGTCAAGCGGCTCCTCGTTTCGGATCAGCATAAGAAGGCACTCCACCTGCGTCCTGATGTCAGGAATGGGTCGAAACTGCGCGCCCGCGCCCTTAACTTACGGTTGGCTTCCCTCCTGCCCGCACCCTGCTAAACCCGCCTCTTCATGTCCGACACCGAAACGACCGAAGCGCCCGCCGCCGCTGCTCCGCCCGCGCAGACGACCAATCACCTCTACCTGGTCGACGGGTCGAGCTACATCTTCCGCGCCTATCACCGGCTGCCGCCGCTCACCAACCGCCACGGCCAGCCGGCAGGCGCGGTCTATGGCTATACGACCATGCTGTGGAAGCTCGCCGACGGGCTCTCCAAGGCCGACGGGCCGACGCACATGGCGGTGATCCTCGACGCGTCGGAGCAGACGCACCGCAACGAGATGTACGACCAATACAAGGCGCACCGCCCCCCGCCGCCCGAGGACCTGGTCCCGCAATTCCCGCTGATCCGCACCGCGACGCGCGCTTTTTCCATCCCCTGCATCGAGGAAGAGGGGTTGGAGGCGGACGACATCATCGCCTGCTACGTCACGGCGGCGCGCGCGGCCGGGTGGAAGGTGACGATCGTCAGCTCCGACAAGGACCTGATGCAGCTGATCGACGAGGATGCCGGCATCGACATGCTCGACACGATGAACGACCGCCGCATCGGCCGCGAGCAGGTGCTCGAGAAGTTCGGGGTGCCGCCGGAGAAGGTCGGCGACGTGCTCGCGCTGATGGGCGACAGCGTCGACAATGTGCCGGGCGTGCCGGGGATCGGGCCGAAGACCGCGTCGCAGCTGATCCAGGCCTATGGTGACCTGGAGACGGTGCTCGCCTCGACCGACCAGATCACCAAGCCCAAGCTCAAGCAGAACCTGATCGACCATGCCGACGACGCGCGATTGAGCCGCGAGCTGGTGCGGCTGGTGTGCGACGCGCCGCTGCCCGAACCCCTGGAAGCGCTCGAGCTCAAGAACATCCCCAAGGAGCCGCTCGCCGAGTTCCTCATCGACCAGGGATTCAAGACGCTTCATGCGCGGCTGATGGGCGGGACCGGTGGCGCGCAGCAGACCGGCGCGACGGTCAGAAATGACGTCATGGCGGCGCTCGACAAGAAGCCGGCCGCCGTGCCGGCGGAGCCCGAGACAATCGAGGTCGACCGCTCGAAATATGAGACGGTGACCGACGAGGCCGCACTCGACCGCTGGATCGCGGAAGCGACGGCGCAAGGCCATGTCGCGATCGACACCGAGACCGACTGCATCGATTGCATCGTCGCCAAGCTCGCCGGGATCAGCGTGGCCACAGCGCCGAACCGCGCCTGCTACATCCCCGTCGGGCACAGCGGCGCCGACCTTTATTCCGACGCGCCCAACCAGCTTCCTGAGGCGCTGGTCCTGGAGAAATTGAAGCCGCTGCTCGAGGACCCGGCGGTGCTCAAGATCGGGCACAACCTCAAATATGACTGGGTGATGTTCGACAAGCTCGGCATCGACGTCGCGCCGATGGACGATACGATGCTGATCAGCTTCGACCTCGATGCCGGCAAGAGCTTCGGCCACAGCCTCGGCGAGCTGGCCAAGGCGCATTTCGATCACGAGTGCATCCCGTTCAAGCAATTGTGCGGGAGCGGCCAGAAGCAGATCACGTTCGACAAGGTGCCGCTGGGGCCCGCGACCGAATATGCCGCGGAGGACGCGGACATCGCCTTGCGGCTGTGGCTGCGGCTGAAGCCGAGGCTGGCGAGCGAGAATGCGAGCCGCGTCTATGAGCGGGTCGACAAGCCGCTGGTCAGCGTCATCGGGCGCATGGAGCGGCGCGGAATCCGGGTTGACCGCGACTATCTCGCGCGGCTCTCGGCCGAGTTCAGCAAGGACATCCAGGCGCTCGAGGAGCAGATTTACGAGGCGGCCTGCGGGCCGTTCACTATCGGCTCGCCCCAGCAGCTCGGCGACGTGCTCTACGGGCGGCTGGGCCTGAAGGGTGGGCGCAAGGGCAAGAGCGGCCATTATTCGACCGACGTCAACGAGCTCGAGCGGCTCGCGGCCGAGGGAGTCGACTGCGCCCGGCTGGTCCTCGAGTGGCGCCAGCTGACCAAGCTGCGTTCCACCTACACCGACGCGCTGCAGGCCGTGATCAACCCGGAGACGGGGCGGGTGCACACCAGCTTTTCGCTCACCGGCGCGCAGACCGGGCGGCTGTCGTCGAACGACCCCAACCTGCAGAACATCCCGATCCGCACCGAGCTCGGGCGCAAGATCCGCGACGCTTTTGTCGCCGACCCCGGCCACAAGCTGCTGAGCGCCGATTACAGCCAGATCGAGCTCAGGCTCGCCGCGCACATGGCCGACGTGCCCCAGCTGAAGGAGGCGTTCAACGCCGGGCATGACGTCCATGCGATCACCGCCGAGGAAGTGTTCGGAACGGTCGATCGCGAGACCCGCAACAAGGCCAAGACGATCAACTTCGCAATCCTCTACGGAAGCTCGGCCTGGGGCATTGCCTCGCGAATGGGGCTGCCGAGGGAAGAGGGCAAGGCGATCGTCGACCGCTATTTCGAGCGCTTTCCGGGCATTCGGGCATTCATGCACAGCACGCTGGCGTTCGCCCGCGAGCACGGCTTCACCAAGACCTTGTTCGGGCGGAAGACCCATTTCGAGCCGAACATCCGCTCGCCCAACCCGTCGATCCGCGGGGGCGCCGAGCGCGCGGCGATGAACGCCCCGATCCAGGGCACCAGCGCCGACCTCATCAAGCGAGCGATGGCGCGGATGGACGATGCGCTGGTCGAGGCTGGCCTGGGCGACGTGAAAATGCTCCTCCAGGTCCACGACGAGCTGGTGTTCGAAGTCCCCGACGGGAAAGAGGAAGCCGCGGCGGCGGTGATCAGGCAGGTGATGACCAGGGCGGCGGAGCCGGCGCTGAAGCTCGACGTGCCGCTCGACGTCGAGGTCGGCTGGGGCGCGCACTGGGGCGCCGCGCATTGAGCGACGACAGACCCTCACCCCCGCGCTCTCCCACGAGCGGGAGAGGAAGAGGTGCGGTTCTCGCCGAAACTGCCGAAACCGGCACTCCCGATGCAGATATGGCAACGCTCGCCCGGGGCGGGCGGCTCAACGTGTTCGGCTTCGTCCTTCGCCTGGTGGGGATGCTGCCGTTCCTGTTCATCGCCGGGCGGATCTACGGCCCGGCCGCGCTCGGCCGCTTCGCCTATGCCGTGCTCACGGTCGAGTTCGCCGCGCAGCTGGCCGCGCTCGGACTGCGCCGCGGGCTGGCGCAGCTGCTGGCCGATGCCAAGAAGCCGCAATCCTGCGTCGTCGCCGATGCCATGCTCGTCGCGGCGATCGCCGCCGCTGTCGGAATGGCCGTCCTCATGCTCTTTCCGCGAGCGATGTACCCGACCACCGACATCAGCGGCATGGACCGGCTGCTCGCCATCACCGTGCTGGCGATCGCCTGGACCGATATCGCGCTCGCCGCGCTCGCCTACCACCATGACGTGGCCTCGACGGTGCGCGCGCGCTCAATCGTCCAGCCGTGGGTGATCAGCCTCGTCGCCTTCGGCTGGTCCTACCTCTCGCTGCGCGACGGGCTGATCGTATCCTACGTCTTTTCGATGGTGGCGGCGCTCGTGGCGGCGCTGATCCCGCTGGTCCGATGCTACGGCATCCCGCACGGGTGGAAGCCCGACCTCGGCACCGCCTGGACGACGGCCTATCGCAACATCCCGGTCGCCGCCGCCGACGCGGTTGAGTGGGCCTCGCGCCGGGTCGATCTGGCCGTGCTCGGCGCGTTCATGCCCGCGGCCTATGTCGGCATCTATTACGTCGCGCAGCAGGTTGCGACCTTGCCGGCAAAGCTGAAGACGAGCTTCGAACCCGTGCTTGGGCCGGCAATCGTCCGGCGGATCGCGGCGAACGACCTCGCCGGAGTCGCCAAGCAGGTGCGCCAGGTCACCTACTGGATCGTCGCGGCGCAGGTCGGGATCGCGCTGGCTCTGGCCATTCCAGGCCGCGCGGTGATGGCGCTGGTCGGCTCGGGCTTCACCGGCGGCACGGCGATGCTCGCCTTCCTCCTCGCCGCCGAGGTGATCGCCGCCGCCGCCGTGGTGAGCGAAGCGGCGCTGATCTACGTCGCGCGCAAGCGCAACATGATGATCAGCATCGCCATGCTCCTGCTCGAGGCGGGGCTGGCGGTGGCGCTCATCCTGATCATGAAAGGCGAAGGCCTTCCCGAGGCCTACCAGGCGACGGGGCCGGCGATCGCCTTGTGCGTGGCGCTGGGCTTCGCCTCGATCACCAAGTCGTGGCTGCTGAAGAAAGAGCTGTCGGCCCCGGTCTCCGGCTGGCGATGGGACATCGCCTGGGCAGCGGCGGCAGCCATTATCGTCGGCATCGGCGTTCGCTACCTGCTGCCCGAAACATGGCAATTGGTGGTCGGAGTGCCGGCGATCCTCGGCGCCTTCTTCTCGGTGCTGTGGACCAAGGGGTTCGGGCCCGAGGACCGCGAGCTGTTCCGGATGAAGAACAGGGACGTGCGCGAGCTTCGCGCGGCCGAGGCGGCCGCCGAGGCGCGCGGCCAGGTCCGCGACGACGTGGTTTAGGCGCGGGCGCCGGCCGAAGCGGGCGCCCGCAGCCCGAGTGTCAGTCGAAGAGTTCCTCGAGGAAGGATTTCCGCCGCTTGTGCTTGTAATGGCCGTGCGGCGGCGGCGCATAATGCGGCTGCGCCGGCTGCTGGTGCTGAGGCATCGGGCCGGACTCGGGCGCGGATCGCTGGACGATCTTGTCGAGCTCGCCGCGGTCGAGCCACACTCCGCGGCAGGTGGGACAATAGTCGATTTCGATGCCCTGGCGCTCGGACATCACGAGCTGGGTGCCGTCGATCGGGCACGGCATTCCCTGTGCGCTGGTCATGGGTAATCCTCTTGTGGTGGGTTAAAGGGCCGCCGTCCTGGGCATGAGGCCGTAGAGCCGGTCCTTCGCGCGCAGCTTCAGCTTCTTCAGCTGGACGATCCTGAATGGGTCGGGAGACCGCCGGCGCATTTCGCGGCGCAGGTCCTCGTCGAGCCGCTGGTGCATTTCGAGCAATCGAAACCATCGCGGACGCATCATTGTACTCCTCTCGTTCAAACCATGGGTTCGATCGGAGGATCCGGTGCTTCTTCGGGGGGAATTGGACCGCCCGTCATCCACGCATCGGATCATCCGATGCGGTCCGACATCACGCGCCTTCGCTAGGGCTTGGGCGCGCCAGAGGGGCCCAGTCCGCACCATGCATGTGCGGGCATGGCGCGCGCAGTTCAAGGGGCGGCCGTTCAACCGTGCGCGACGGCCGCTCAGTGGCGGAAGTGGCGCATTCCGGTGAAGACCATCGCGATGTTCGCCGCGTCGGCGGCGGCGATCACCTCCTCGTCGCGGATCGAGCCGCCCGGCTGGATCACCGCCGTCGCCCCCGCCTCGACCGCGGCGAGCAATCCGTCGGCGAAGGGAAAGAAAGCGTCGGACGCGACCGCCGAGCCGGCGGTGCGCGGCTCCGGCCAGCCGTTGGCCTCGGCGGCTTCGGCGGCGCGGATGGCGGCGATCCGCGCGCTGTCGCGGCGATTCATCTGCCCCGCGCCGATGCCGGCGGTAACCCCGTCCTTCGCATAGACGATCGCGTTCGACTTGACGTGCTTGGCGACGGTCCAGGCGAACAGGCAGTCGGCCAGTTCCTGCTCCGTCGGCGCCCGTTTGGTGACCACCTTCAGCTCGTCGCGGCCGATGCGTCCCTTGTCGCGGTCCTGGACGAGGAGGCCGCCGGCGATCACCGCGAGGGTCTGGCCGCCGCGCGCCGGGTCGGGCAGCTCGCCGGTCAGCAGCAGCCGCAGGTTCTTCTTGCGGGCGAAGATTGCGCGCGCTTCATCGTCGGCATCGGGGGCGACTACGACTTCGGTGAAGATCGCGGTGATCGCTTCCGCCGTCGCCGCGTCGAGCGGACCGTTGGTGGCGACGATCCCGCCGAAGGCGGAGACGCTGTCGCACGCCAGCGCTTCGGTCCAGGCGTCGACCAGACCAGCGCGCGTCGCGACCCCGCAGGGATTGGCGTGCTTGACGATGACCACCGTCGGGTCGGCGTCGCGGAACTCGGCGGCTAGCTCCAAGGCGGCGCTGGCATCGTTCAAATTGTTGTAGCTGAGCGCCTTGCCCTGGAGCTGCTCGGCCTGGGCGATGCCGCGGACGTGCGGGCCGACCGGCACATAGAGCGCGGCCTGCTGGTGCGGGTTCTCGCCGTAACGCAGGCCCATCTTGAGCTTCGATGAAAAGGTCCAGCTCGGCGGCCAGCGCTCGCCCTGGTCGGCGAAGGCGAACCATTGCGAAATCAGCGAATCATATTCGGCGGTAAGCGCGAAGGCTTTGGCGGCGAGCGTCTTGCGCAATTCCAGCGTCGTGCCGCCATGCCGGTCCAGCTGTTCCAGCAGCTGGGCATAATCCGCCGGGTCGGTGACGATCGCGACATGGGCATGGTTTTTCGCTGCCGAGCGCACCATCGAGGGGCCACCGATGTCGATATTCTCGATGATCGTGTCGCGGTCGGCGCCGCTCATCACCGTGCTCAGGAACGGATAGAGGTTCACTACCACGAGGTCGATCGGGGCGATGCCGTGCTCCTCCATCGCCGCGGCATGCTCGGCATTGTCG
>DASUXP010000077.1:0-5295 GCA_036377835.1 Sphingomicrobium sp.
CCGCCGAAGCCGCGATCGAGCGCGTGCAGCAGCGCATGCGCGCCCGGATGCGCGACATCGACGACCCGCTGCTGCAGGAGCGGATGCACGACCTCGAGGACCTGTCGAACCGGCTGTTGCGCATCGTCTCCGGGCGCATGGGCACGGCGGCGCAGATCGGCCTCACCCACGACACCATCCTCATCGCCCGCAATCTCGGCCCCGCGGAGCTGCTCGAATATGATCGGCGACGGCTGAAGGGGGTGCTCCTCGAGGAAGGCTCGCTGACCAGCCACATGACGATCGTCGCCAGGGCGATCGGAGTCCCGGTGCTCGGCCGGCTCCCCGACATCCGTCACAGCGTCGAGGACGGCGAGACCATCCTCGTCGACGGCGACAATGGCAGCGTGATCATCCGCCCGACGCGGCCATTGCTCTCCAGCTTCGAGCACCGCATGTCGCTGAGCCAGAAGCGGCGGGCCGAAATCGCGGCGGTGAAGGCGCTGCCCGCGGTGACCCGCGACGGCTTGCAGGTCAGCGTGATGGTCAATGCCGGCCTTGCCGAGGACGCGGCGGCGCTGCCGATGACCGGGGCCGACGGGATCGGGCTGTTCCGCACCGAGTTCCAGTTCCTCGTCTCGGCGACGCTTCCGGGGCGGGACCGGCAGCAGCGGCTCTATACCAAGGTGCTCGACGCCGCCGGCGACCGGCCGGTCGTGTTCCGCACTGTCGACATCGGCGGCGACAAGGCCCTCCCCTATCTCGCCGACGTGCATGACGAGGCCGAGAATCCGGCAATGGGCTGGCGCGCCCTGAGGCTCTCGCTCGACCGCTCGACCTTGATGCGGGCGCAGGCGCGGGCGCTGGTCGAGGCATCGGCGGGCAAGGTGCTGCGGGTGATGTTCCCGATGGTCTCCGAGCCGTGGGAATATGAGCAGGCCCGCGGCCTTGTCGAAGCGCAGCTGCAATGGGCGCGGAATGCGCACCGCAAGCTCCCTTCGCGCATCGAATATGGAGCGATGCTGGAGGTGCCGAGCCTCGCCGAGATGCTCGACCAGCTGCTGCCGCGCATCGACTTCCTCTCGATCGGGACCAACGACCTCACCCAGTTCCTGTTCGCCGCCGACCGCTCCGACCCGCGGCTGGCGCAGCGCTATGACTGGCTGAGCCCGGCGATCCTGCGCTTCCTGAAGCGCGTGCTCGACGCAGCACGGGCCGCCAATGTCCCGGCGAGGATCTGCGGTGAAATGGCCGGACGGCCGCTCGAGGCGATGGCGCTGATCGGCATCGGGGCGGAGAATTTCTCGATCACTCCGGCGGGTGTCGGGCCGGTCAAGGCAATGGTCCGCTCGCTCGATGCGGCGGCTGTCCGCGCCCGGCTGGAGCAGATGCTCGCGCGCCCGCCCAAGGACATGCGCAAGGGCCTCAGCGACTGGGCGCGCCGGCATAATGTCACAATCGGTTGACACTCGGGGCTCAGCCCTCGAACAGTGAATTTCCTCACGAACAGAAGGCGGAGCGGATGGACGACGCGGCGGTCGAGACCGAGGTTCCTACAGTCGGCGAGCAGCTGCGCGCCGCGCGCGAGGAGAAAGGCCTCAACCTCGAGGACATCGCCGCGCAGACGCGGATTCCGCGCCGCCACCTCGAGAGCCTCGAAGCGAGCGACTGGGACAAGCTCCCCGCGCCGACCTACACGATCGGCTTCGCCAAGAGCTACGCCTCGGCCATCGGGCTCGACCGCACCGATATCGGCGAGCAGCTGCGCGCCGAGATGGGCGGGCAGCGCCCGGTCGCGGCGACCACCGAAGTGTTCGAGCCGGCCGATCCAGCCCGGACCATGCCCAAGGGCCTCGTCTTCGGAACCATCGCCGCAGTCATCGTACTCGTCCTCATCATGACCTGGCTCAACAAGCGCTCGCTCGAGCCGGCGGAGGAAGCGAACAATGTCGCGGCGAGCGAAGCTCCGGCGGCATCGCCCGCGCCGGCTCCGCCCCCGGCCCAGGCCGCCAACCAGGCGGTGGTGCTGACGGCGACGGCCCCGGTCTGGTTCCAGGTCTATGAGAAGGGCGGCGCGACGCTCTTCTCGGGCACGCTGCAGCCAGGGCAGACCTTCACCGTGCCGCCGACGACAGCCGCGCCGCTCCTCAAGACGGGAAAGCCCGAAGCATTGAGGATCGCCGTCGGCAGTTCGATCGCTCCGCCGGTCGGACCACCGGCGACCACGGTCAGGGACGTGAGCCTGCTCGGCGCCGACCTGATGAAAGGCGGAGCCGCCGCATTGCCCGCCGCTTCTGCTCCGGCCCCGCAACCGAGGCCCGCCGAGCGCACCCGCCGCTCGCAACCGCGCGCCACCCGGCCCGCGCCCGCGCCGGCGCCAGCGGCCACTCCGCCGGCTGCACCGACGACCAACACCGGCGAATAGATTCATCGCCGCGAAAGCCGCCTGCGGGCACTATCGAAACCCGAACCAAGCGTGGGGATCAGTTCAGTGAAGTCATTGCGCCACATCGGCCTGCTTGCCGCCGCGGCAGGCGCCGCACTCGTCGCCGGCCCCGCGGCCGCCCAGCGGCAGCCGCCCAGCCCCGACCAGCGGCTCGAGCGGCTCGAGCGGCAGATGAACCAGGTGCAGCGCCAGGTCTTCCCGCGCGGTCGCCCGGCCGACACCGCCGGGTTCGCCCAAGAGCCGGCGGCGACCCAATCGTCGGTGGCGACGCTCGACCAGCGGCTGGATGCCCTGGAGCGGCAGATGGCCGACATGCTTCGCCAGACAGAAGAGAACGGGCATCGGCTGCAGACGCTGGAAGCCGACATCGCCAAGCTGCGCACCGACCAGGAACAGCGAATCGCGACGCTGGAGCAGCGGCTGAACGACGCCGCTGCAGCTGCCGCGGCCGTCCCCGCGACCACGGAGCCGCCGCCGGCCAAGCCACCGGCCACCAAGCCAACCAAGCCGAAGGGTGACACCGGTGGAGCCGGCGCGGCGACTTTCTCGACGACAACGACGGCGGCGGCAAATGCGGCCAGCACCGAGCCGCCCGCCGACCCGGGCGAAGACGCCTACAGCGAGGGCTTCCACCTGTGGGAGGCCGGCAACTACGACCAGGCGATCAGCGCGCTGCGCAGCTTCACCTCCGCTTATCCGAAACATCGCCGGATCAGCTACGCGCGGAACCTCATCGGACGCGCGCAGCTCGACAAGGGCGATGCCCGCGCCGCGGCCGAGACCCTGCTCGCCAATTACCGCGCCGACCCGGGAGGCGCGCGAGCCCAGGATAGCCTCTATTATCTCGGCCAGGCACTGATGAAGCTTGGCCAGCCGGGCCAGGCGTGCAACGCCTATGCGGAGCTGGAATCGGTCTATGGCTCGAAGGTCCGCGCCGACCTCAAAAGTCAGGTCGCGGACGCGAAAACCCAGGCCCGATGCTCGTAATCGGGGGCTGACCGCAACGCCTTCGTCCCGAGCCTGTCGAGGACTGCCCTTCCCTTCGTGCGACCAGAAGTTGAAAAGCAGCCCTTCGACAAGCTCAGGGCGAATGGAATTGGAAGACAGCGAGCTCGTTCCGCATCAGAAAGTCGTCGATCGATTTCGCCGCGACCTCGATGAGCTGATCGAGGCGGACGCGCGGATCGGCATCGCGGTGTCAGGCGGGCCGGACAGCCTCGCCTTGCTGCTGTTGGCGGCAGCCGCACGGCCGGGGCAGGTCGAAGCCGCGACCGTCGACCACGGGTTTCGCGCGGAGAGCCGGGACGAAGCGGAGATGGTGGCCGGAGTTTGCAAGCAGCTTCAGGTCCCTCACCAAATCCTCACGCTCGAGTGGGAGGAGCTGCCCAGCTCGAATGTCCAAGCGCTCGCCCGCCGGCGCCGCTACGACGAGCTCGGCATCTGGGCACTCGGCAGCGGGCTGCGGGCCGTTTGCACCGCCCATCACGCCGATGATCAGGCCGAGACTCTGCTGATGCGGCTCAGTCGGGGCAGCGGAGTCTCGGGCCTGGCAGGCGCACGCCCCCGGGTCCCCCTGACCGGGGGCAGCGAGCATGAAGAGCACCAGGTCTGGCTGATCCGGCCCGTCCGGAGATGGAGGCGGAGCGCCCTGGCCCAAATCGTGTGCGCCGCGGGCATCGACGCGGTGGACGACCCCAGCAACGCCGACGAGCGCTACGACCGGACTCGTGCGCGCGCCCTGCTGAAGAACAATGCGTGGCTCGACCCCGTTCGCCTGGCCGCCGTCGCCGACCATTGTGCTGACGCCGACGAAGCGATGCGCTGGGTCGCCTGGCGCGAATATTCACAGCGAAGCTCCAGGGACGGCTTCACCATCGACCCGGCCGGCCTACCCTACGAGCTGCAGCGCCGGCTGCTCGCCGACTCCATCGAAATGCTGACGAATGAAAGGCCGCCGGGACCCGATCTGATCCGCGCACTGGATGCCCTCCTCGAAGGCGGCACGACGACCCTCGCCGGGCTCAAGCTCGAAGGCGGAGCGAGCTGGCGCTTCTCACCCGCACCCCCGCGCAGGCCCACGAAGCACAAGCAACAATCGGAAGAATAAGGCCTTCATTCCGGCGCCGAACCGGACTCGACCTGTGGATAACATGCGTTAAACTTCCGTTGAACGACTCGGGGGCAGTCGCTCGTTTCCGGAGGGAGGCCATGGAATCGGACGCGCGTTTCTATCGTCGGCGGGCCAATGAGGAGATCGCAGCGGCCGGCCGCGCGGTGACCGAAGCGGCGCGCGAGCGGCGGATGCAGCTCGCAGGAGCCTTTCTCGAACGGTTGAAGACGATCGAAGACGCGCGCGACATCATGGCGGAGGCGGAGCTTTCCGCTGCCGCTTCGGCGTTCGACTGGACCCGCGCGAACCGCCTCGAGCGCGCCTGACCGCGCCCGGCCGCCCGCTCCGAGCGGCGAGCCCGTTCACCACTCCCTAAGCCCCGCATTGTTATTGGGCGGGTTGCGCCTATTTTATGCGTGAGGGCGTTTGGCCCCTCTGAAAGACGAGCGATGAACGACAAAGACAAGAAGCCCGGCAACCCCTGGACCAAGAGCCTGCTCATCTGGGTCGGCATCCTCTTTGCGCTCGTCCTCTTCGTGCAGATGATCGACGGCGGCTCGCGCAGCGCGACCGGCCAGGCGATGCAATATTCGGAGTTCGTCCGCCAGGTCGACGAAGGCAATGTCCGCTCGGTGACCATGGCCACCGGGTCGACCGGCAACTCCGCGATCACCGGCAAGCTCGACAGCGGCGAGGACTTTCACACGGTGGCGCCGGCCGGTTCCGAGATCGCCGACAAGCTCGTCCAGAAGGGCGTGGC
>DASUXP010000078.1:0-8564 GCA_036377835.1 Sphingomicrobium sp.
CACATGGCGATCGACGCCGCCAGCCGCGACAGCCTGGAGCTGACCCGCTCCATATCAGGCACGGTCGCGGGCAGCCTGCTGGGCGAGATCGACCGCTGCCAGACCGCGGCGGGACGCCGGTTGCTATGCGAGGATGTCAGCGCTCCGCTCACCGACCGCACCGCGATCGAAGCGCGCCTCGCGCTGGTTGCATGGTTGCACGAGGACGCTATTCGCCGCGAGCGGGTCCGCCAGGCGCTGAAGGCCATGCCCGACTTCGCCCGTGCGCTTGCCCGCCTGACCGCCGGCCGCGGCAGCCCGCGCGATCTCGCTTTGCTGCGCGATGGCCTCGCCGCCGCAGCCGCGCTGCAGCATGAGCTCGAGGGCGAGCCGGACCGCCCGCAACTACTCGAAAGCCTGCTGCCCCGGTTCGGCGGCCACGCGGCGCTCACCGACAAGCTTGCGCTTGCGCTGGTTGCCTCACCCCCGATCGATGCATCGAAGGGCGGCTATATCGCCGAGAGTTACGACCCCGTGCTCGACGCGCTGCGCGACTCGGCGTCTAACGGCCGCCGGGCGATTGCCGGGCTGGAAAGCCGGTACCGGGATTCGACCGGCATTCCCTCGCTCAAGATCCGGCACAATGCAGTGCTCGGCTACCATATCGAGGTCTCGGCCAAACACGCCGACCGGCTGATGGCGCCGGACAGCGGCTTCACTCACCGGCAGACGCTCGCCGGCGTGGTACGCTTCAATTCGACCGAGCTCCACGAGGAAGCGGCGCAGGTCGTCGAAGCGGGCGCCCGCGCCCTCGCCACCGAAGCCGCCCATGCCGAGGAGCTGACCGCGCTCGCGGTCGCCGCGGCACAGCGCATCACCGCAACGGCCGAAGCCATCGCGCGCATCGACGTCGCGGCAAGCCACGCCCATCGCGCTGCCGAGGGCGGCTGGACCGCGCCGCACCTGACGGACGACCCATGCCTCGAGATCGAAGCAGGCCGTCACCCGGTGGTCGAGAGCGCGCTCGCGACCAGCGGTGAGCGGTTCATCGCAAATGACCTTGCGATGGGTGCAAGCAATCGCCTGTGGCTTATCACCGGCCCGAACATGGGCGGCAAGTCGACCTTCCTCAGGCAGGCCGCGCTGATCGCCGTGCTCGCGCAAGCGGGCGCGTTCGTGCCTGCGGCGCGCGCCAAGGCCGGGATCGTCGACCGCCTGTTCAGCCGCGTCGGCGCGTCGGACAATCTCGCGCGCGGCCGGTCGACCTTCATGGTCGAGATGGTCGAGACCGCCGCGATCCTCGCCCAGGCGACCCCGCGCAGCCTGGTCATCCTCGACGAGATCGGCCGCGGCACCTCGACCTACGACGGGCTCGCGATCGCCTGGGCGGTGGTCGAGGCGATGCACGACGACGTGCGGTGCCGCACCCTGTTCGCCACCCATTATCACGAGCTGACGCGGCTCGCCGGACGGCTCGACTGCCTGTCGCTGCATCACGTCCGGGCGCGTGAGTGGAAGGGCGACCTCGTGCTGCTCCACGAACTCGCCGACGGCGCCGCCGACCGCAGCTACGGAATCGCCGTCGCCAAGCTCGCCGGGCTTCCGCCAGCGGTGGTTGGCCGCGCCAAGTCGGTCCTCGCCAAGCTCGAGGCGGGTCGCGACGCGACCGGGGGCATCGCCGCCGGGCTCGACGATCTGCCCTTGTTCGCCGGCGCCGCGGAGCCAGAGCGCGCGCCCGACCCGCTCGCCGCGGAGGTCGACTTGATCGACCCCGACAGCCTCACTCCGCGCGAAGCCCTCGAAGCCCTCTACCGCCTGAAGAGGCTCGCCGCCGAAGACGGGTCATGACCGCTCCCCAGGTCGACGATCGGCGAGCGATCATCGAACGGCGGGCGGTGGCCGACCGGCTCGCGTCGCTTCGCCCGGGCAAGCGGCTCGCCGGCGATGCGGCGGCAATCCTGCGCGACGCGCTCGCGGCGGGGCGCGAGGAGATCGCGCGCCGCCTCACCGCCGAGCCCGGCCGCGGCAGGTCCGCTGCCCAGGCGACCGCCTTCCTCCACGACCAGCTCGTCCGCCTTGCCCACGATTTCGTGGCCGAGCGCCAGGACCCGGGCGGCGAGTCGCTCGCCATCGTCGGGCTCGGCGGGACCGGCCGCGGCGAGATGGCGCCATACAGCGACCTCGACCTCATGTTCCTCACCTCCAAGGCGCCAACCGCGGATGCGGAGCGCATGGCCGAGGCGATCCTCCATTTGCTCTGGGACCTGAAGCTCAAGGTCGGCCATTCGATTCGCTCGACCGGCCAGCTGATCGCCCTGGCGAAGCAGGACATGACGATCCGCACCGCTTTCCTCGAGGCGCGCTGGCTGTGGGGCGACGATGCGCTGTTCGACGCGGCGATGGCGCGCTTCCGCAAGGAGGTCGTCGCGGGGAGCGCCGCCGAGTTTGTCGCCGCCAAGCTCGCCGAGCGCGACCAGCGCCACCTGCGCATGGGCGACAGCCGCTATGTCGTCGAGCCCAACGTCAAGGACGGCAAGGGCGGGCTTCGCGACCTCCACGCGCTCTACTGGATCGGCAAATATGTGCATGGCGTCGAGCGGCCCGCGGACCTCGTCGGCGCGGGGCTGCTCACCGCCGCCGAATACCGCCGTTTCGACCGCGCCGAGCGCTTTTTCTGGTCGGTGCGCTGCCACCTGCACCTGCTCGCCGGACGCGCGGAGGAGCGGCTAGGCTTCGACTACCAGCCGCGCATCGCCGAGATCATGCATTACGCCGACCGGCCGGGGAAATCGGCGGTCGAGCGGTTCATGCAATTCTACTTCCTCAACGCCAAAGCGGTGGGCGACCTCACCGGCCTGTTCCTCGCGCAGCTCGACGAGCAGCTCGGCAAGAGCGGCTTCCGCTTCGCTCTTCCGACCATCCGCCGCCGGCCCAGGCGGCTCGGTGGGTTCGTGCTTGATCGCGGCCGCATCTCCATCCCCTCGGACGACGTCTTCCGCGCCGATCCCGTGCGGCTGGTCGAGCTGTTCGCAATCGCCGCGCGCGAGCAGCTGGAGATCCACCCGGCGGCGATGCGGGCGGCGACTCGCGATTCCGGCCTGATCGACCGCTCGGTGCGAGCCGACCCGCGCGCCAACGCCTTGTTCATGGAGGTGCTGACCTCGACCCACGCGCCCGAGCTGGTGCTGCGGTGGATGAACGAGACCGGCGTGTTCGGCCGCTTCATTCCCGACTTCGGCCGCGTCGTCGCGCAGATGCAGTTCGACATGTACCATCATTATACGGTCGACGAACATTCGATCCGCGCCATCGGCCTGCTCGCGGCGATCGAGCGCGGCGCGCTGAAGGACGATCATCCGCTCTCGACCGCCATCATGAAGCAGATCGCCTCGCGCCGCACGCTATACGCGGCGGTCCTGCTGCACGACATCGCCAAGGGCCGCGGCGGCGACCACAGCGTCATCGGCGCCGAGATCGCGCTCAGGCTGTGCCCGCGGCTCGGTCTCGATGCGGCGGAGACCGAGACCGTCTCCTGGCTCGTGCGCCATCACCTGCTGATGGCCTCGACCGCGTTCAAGCGCGACCTCGCGGACCCCAAGACCATCGAGGATTTCGCCCACCAGGTGCAGAGCCCGGAGCGCCTGCGGCTGCTGCTCGTGCTCACCGTCGTCGACATCCGCGCGGTCGGGCCCAACGTGTGGAACGAATGGAAGAAGACGCTACTGCGCACATTGTTCGAAGCGGCGGAAGAGCGGCTGCGCCTCGGCCACAAGCAGCACGGCCGGAGCGAGCTGGTCGAGGATCGGCAGAGGGCGCTGGCCGCCGAGCTCGGCTGGAAAGCCACCGCCGCGCGGGCGCATGCGCGGCGCCTCCCCGATAGCTATTGGCTGGCCGAGCCGCTCGAGTGGCAGGTCGCCAATGCGCTTCAGGTGGCCGAAGCGGAGGCGCGCATCGGGGAACCGCGGCCGAGCGTCGTCGCCGCCGATGACCGCGAGAGCGGAGCGACCCGGATCAGCGTCTTCACGCCCGACCGCGAAGGCCTGTTCTACCGCGTCTGCGCCGGCCTCGCATCAGCCGGGGCGAACATCATCGACGCGCGGGTGCATACGACCCGCGACGGCATGGCGCTCGACAACCTGCTGGTGCTCGACGGGCGCGGGCGGCCTTACACCGACCGGCGCCTGCGGGCTCGCCTGGTGCGCTCGGTCACCGCCGCTCTCGAAAGCGCAGCTGAGCCGCCGCTGCCAGCGCCCGAAGACTCGCGGCCGCGCAGCGCGGCGTTCAGCGTCGCGCCGTCGGCGATGATTGCCGACCGGGCATCGAGCCGAACCACGGTGGTCGAAGTGAACGCGCTCGATCGCCCGGCACTTCTCGCCAGGCTGGCGGCGGCGATCCACGCCCAGGGACACCAGATCCACTCCGCCCATATCGCGACCTACGGCGAACGCGCGGTCGACGTCTTCTATCTCACCACTCGAGAGAATCGGAAGCTCACGCCCGAAGAGAGCGAAGGTCTCCGCTCGGCCCTGGTCGAGGCGGCGCGCGAGACCCAGGCGCGCGCCGCCTGACGCGTCCTTATCCGCGCTCGCCCTCGGCCGGAGGCGGCGGGGGCGGCGGAGGCGGAGCCGGGCAGGCCGCGGTCGCCAGGATCACCGTCCCGTCGGCGCAGGTCTGCGTCGCCGGAGCCTCGGGCGGCGGCGGCGGCGCGCTGTACATCGGCGGCGACGGCGGCGAGGGTGCCCATTTGGCGCGCAGCGTCACGCCGAAGGTCCGCGGCTCGGCGAGGAATGCGCCGAACAGCTGGGTCGAACGGGTATAGAAGCCCTGCTCCACGCCGCGGGTCGTTCCCGACCCCTGGATGGGCGCGTCGAACGCGACCTGTAGATAATCCTCGTTGAACAGGTTCTGCGCCCACAGCTCGATCGCCCACAGGTTGCGCGGCCCGGAAATCCCGACGCGGGCATTCACCACCGTATAGGCCCCTTGCATCTTCTCGATGTCGAGGTCGGAGCCGGTGTTGAACTTGCTCATGTGGCGGACGTCGGCATAGACGAGGCCGCGAAGGCCGGTCTCGAAGATCGGCGGGGTCCAGGCGACCGACCCCGTGGCCGTCCACTCGGACGAGTTGGAGATCCGCCGCCCCGGAAGCTGGAACAAGGCGTTGGTCAGCGCCCGGCCGTTCGCCCCGACGAGGTTGTGCCGGTACTTGGTCTCGGACAGGACGATGCCGCCGTTGATCGCGAGGTTCGGCAGCGGCCGGGTGAACGCCTCGAGCTCGAAGCCATAGTTCTTCACGCCGGCGCGGGTGTGGCCGGTGCACGCCCCGGTGCTCGCGAAATTGTCCTCGTCGAGGCCGCCCAAGTCATCGCTGCAGCTGTTGATGTTCTCGACCACGAAGTTGAGGCCGTTGAAGGTGTTCAACTGGAAGTTCTTGAACAGCTGGTGGAAGACGGCGAGGTTGATGTCGAAGCCGGCGCCATTGTATTTCGCGCCCACTTCGAAGGCGTCGTTGGTCTCCGGCTTGAACTTGAGGTCGTCGCCCGAGGCAACGACCCCCTGGCAGCCGAACTGCGTCGCGGTGGTGCAGATCGCGCCGAAGCCCGACAGCGGCGGGTTGGTGAGCACCGTCGTTCCCGGAGCGCCGCTCGGGAGCACGACCGAGCGCCACAGCGCCGAACGGTCGAGGTTGAACCCGCCCGCCTTGTATCCGCGCGAGTAGCTCGCGTAGGTCAGCAGCCGGTCGGTCGGCTTGTAGCTCAGCACCGCCGTGCCCGAGAGCTTGCTCTCGGTCAGGCTGTCGCGGATGTCGAGGCCCCCGCCGGGGATTCCCGGAATGACGCAGGGCAGCTGGCCGAACGCCGACAGCGGCCCGCCGGCAATGTTGACGCACAGGCTGTTGTTGTCGTTGAGGTCGGCGACGAGCCGCTTGCGCTCATGCGTGTAGCGGGCGCCGACGGTCAGCTTCAGCCGGTCGGTGATCGAGAAGATGTTGTGCGTGAACAGGGCCCAGTTGTCGCTGGTCTGGCGGAAGCTGTCGTCGATGATGACGTCGCCGAGCGTGAACGTCGGAATCCCGGTGACCGCGGCGAGCGAGCCGAAGCCGGGCCGCGCGGGATTGGCGTTGAGCGCGCTCAACGTCGTCAGGCTGCTGATCAGCCCCGCCCGCTGCGTGATCAACGCCGCGAGTTGCGCCTGCTGTGCCGGAGTCGGGTTGGGAATGGCCTGCAGCTGCGCGATGAGGACGTTGAGTTGCGCGATCCCGCCCTGCAGCTGGGTGATCGTCTGGCCGAGAGCGGGGCCGACGCAGGTCGTCGTCGTCGGGCTCGGAGCGACCGCCGCCGGCAGGACGGAGTTGAACAGCAGGCAGTTGGCGTAGCGCTCGTAGTCGTTGCCGTAGGCGAGATTGTCGTCAACGCGCAGTTTCTCGTTGGCGTAATAAGCGCCCACCAGCCAATCGAGGCGGTTGTTCCAGGCATTGCCCTGGAGCCTCAGCTCCTGCGTGAAGGTGTTGAAGCGGTTGAACGAATCCCCGTTGCTGTCGCGGTAGAGGATGTCGAGGTTGTTGAAGTCGGCATCCTGGCCGCGCGTATATTTGTTGTGGCGGAAGGCCGTGATCGAGGTGAGCTCGGCCCAGCCCATGTCATAGACCGCCTCGCCCGACACGCCGCCGTCGTTGACGTCGCTGTCATAGTCGCGGCCGGGCGTAATCGAAACCTTGCGGTGGAACGGGTCGTCGAGAATGATCCCGCCGAGCGCCCGCTCGAGCGCGGCGATGCTCGACGGCTGGTGAGTGATCGTTCCGCCGCTGTTCACGACGTCGAACGCCGGCAGATAGGGCGCGGCGCAGCATTCCTCGCGCCGTTGCGACCAGTCGCCGATCAGCCGGAACGAGAAGTCGTCGTTGGGCTGGAACAGAACCTGGCCGCGGAGCAGCCAGCGGTTGCGGTTGTTGACGTGCCGCCCGGAGATCACGTCCTCGAGGAAGCCGTCGCGGTTCATGTAGACGCCGTCGAGGCGCGCCGCGATCGTGTCGGTGATCGCGCCCGTAAGGCTGCCCTCGATGCGGCGCATCGAATAATTGCCGATGTCGAGCTGCCCGCTGGCCTCGGTCTGGAAGCGGGGCTTGGCGGTGATGATCGAGATAAGGCCCGCCGACGTGTTGCGGCCGAACAAGGTGCCCTGCGGCCCGCGCAGGATCTCGATCCGGTCGAGTGCGCCGAGCTCGGTCAGGCCGACTCCGACACGCGAGCGATAGACGCCGTCGATGAACACGCCGACCGAGCTTTCGAGGCCGGGGTTGTCGCCGACCGTGCCGATGCCGCGGATTCGGGCAACCGCCGCGCCGCCTTCCGACGAGGTCGAGGAGACCATCAGCGAAGGCGACACCTGGTTAAGCTGCCGGATGTCGGTCGCGCCCGTATATTCGAGGTTCTGGGCGGTGACTGCGCTGACCGCCATCGGCACGTCCGACAGCGCCTCGTTGCGGCGCGTCGCGGTGATGACGATGTCGCCGGTGTCGACCGACTGGCGCTCGCGCGCCTGGTCCTGGACCGCGGCGGCCTCCGCCGTAGCGCCTTCGGTCGGCCGCGCGGCACCCTTGTCGGTGTCGGTGTTCGACTGCGAAGTCTGGCCGAAGGCCGGCGTTGCGATTGCGACTAGCGCTGCCGACAGCAGCCACGCGGATTTGCGCATCATTCTCTCCCCTTGCTCGCGCGAGCAATGCTCCGGGGACAGACGCTAATGCGGTTCGAGGGGCAAAGGAAGCGAGTGCGAGAGGCGCGGATCAACAATGCCGCGAGGCTGCAGCAAATTGGCAACAGCGATGTAAGTAAGGGTCCTTACTTGGGCGCCAGCACCATCAGCATCTGGCGGCCTTCCATGCGCGGGTGCGCCTCGATCTTGGCCATGTCCGCGGTCTGCTCCTGCACCCGCCGAAGCACCGCCATGCCGAGCTCGCCATGCGCCATCTCGCGACCGCGGAAGCGCATGGTGACCTTCACCTTGTCGCCTTCCTCGAGGAACTCGAACACCTTCTTCATCTTGGTGTCATAGTCGTGGTCGTCGATGTTCGGACGCATCTTGATCTCTTTGATCTCCTGCGTCTTCTGCCGCTTGCGCTGCTCGTTGGCCTTCTTCTGCGCCTCGTACTTGTAGCGGCCGATGTCGAGGAACTTGGCGACCGGCGGGTCGGAATTGGGGGAGATCTCCACGAGGTCGAGACCGACCTCCTGCGCCTGCTCGAACGCTTCGCGCGTATACATCACGCCCAGATTCTCGCCGTTTTCATCGATGACGCGGACCTTTTGCGCCTGGATGAACTCATTGTAGCGGGGGCCGGTCATCGGCGGCGGGGGCGCCATTCCTCGGCGCGGATAGGGCGGGGGTATATGCGGTCTCCAGATAAGTTGGTCTTCAGCGTCGCGAATTAAGCACTCCGGCCCGCGATGAAAAGTCCGGTGACGCGAAAGTGAGTCTTTTTTGCCGCGAGCTGTGGCGGGGCGGCGTCAGGCGACGGCGGAGCTGGGCGAGCGGCTCCTCGCGCGGGCGCGGGCGATGGCCACGTGCTTGGCGACATCGCGGAAGAA
>DASUXP010000079.1:0-2319 GCA_036377835.1 Sphingomicrobium sp.
CATATGTGCTCCTTGCCCGGGTCCTCATACCGTCGGCGTAACGACAGCTGAATAGCGTGGGTTCAACGTCTGTCCTCAATATTTGATCGCTCCCGCGATTTTGCGAACGACGGGCCGGGGCGCAAAGCGGGTGCTTGCCGCGACGACCTTGTTGAGCAGCCCGGCGACGACGACCGCGCGGTTCTTCTCCAACCCGGCGAGTCCGCTGGCGACGACGTCCGGCGCTTCCATCGCGACGCGGTCGAACAGGCTGTTGCCGCCGAACCCGGCAACCTCGCCGAATTCGGTCCGGGTCGGTCCGGGACAAAGGCAGGTCACGTGGATCCCGTGCGGCTTCAGCTCCTCGTGCAACGCCTCGCTGAAGGACAGGACGAAGGCCTTGGTCGCGAAATAGACCGCCATCCTTGGGCCTGGCTGGAAAGCCGCGGTCGACGCGACGTTGACGATCCCGCCCGACTTGCGCGCGATCATCCCGGGAGCGGCCGCCCGGCACAGCTCGGTGAGCGCGCCGACGTTGAGATCGATCATCTGCCGTTGCCGCTTGGCGTCGAGCTCGGCGAATCGGCCGATCAGCCCGAAGCCGGCATTGTTGACCAGCAGCTCGACCTGCTCGCCATTGGCCTCGAGGTCGGTCATCAGCTTGGCGGCGGCATTGGCCTTGCTAAGGTCGATGGCAACGGCCCGCGCGTTGCCGAGCTCGGCGGCGAGCGCCTCGAGCCGGTTCTTGCGCCGCGCCGCGAGCACGAGCCTATGCCCCTTCGCCGAGAGCTGGCGAGCGAACTCGACGCCGAGTCCTGCGGACGCCCCGGTGATCAGGGCGACGGGTTTCACGTGAGCTCCGTCATTGCGAGCGGAGCGAAGCAATCCAGTGGCGCAGAGCTGGATTGCCGCGCAGCCCTTGGCTGCTCGCAATGACGATCAGCCAACACGGGCAGTCACGATCTTGCCCGGCTCGCGCGGCGGCTCGCCGACGGGGAGCGCGTCGACATGCTCCATCCCGCTCTCGACCTCGCCCCAGACCGTGTACTGGCCGTCGAGGAAGGGCGAATCGTCGATGACGATGAAGAACTGGCTGTTGGCGCTGTTGGGGTCGTTGGCGCGAGCCATGGAGGCGGCGCCGCGGTTGTGCGGCGCTTGGGAGAATTCCGCCTTGAGGTTGGGCAGGTCGGAGCCGTGATAGCCGGTACCGGTGGGGTCGCCGCCCTGGGCCATGAAGCCGGGGATCACCCGGTGGAACACGGTGTCGTCGTAAAAGCCGCTGTTGGCGAGGTCGGTAATGCGCTGGACATGCTCCGGCGCGAGGTCTGGGCGGAGCTTGATGACGACGTCGCCGCCGGTGGAAAGCGTCAGGGTGAGGCGGTCGGCGTCGGCCATGATGGACTCCACGGGAAAGGTTGCAGGAGGAGGGCGATTTAGGGGCGGGCGGCGGGTTGCGCCAGAGCGGCCCGGCCCATAGGAGGGCGGCTCCGGGTCAAGCGAGGGGAGCGTCATGAGCGAGAGCGAGCCAATCGCCGCCGCGCCCCCGAGCGATTCGAGCTCCGTCGTCGATTCCGAGGACCGGCTTCGGCCCGAGTTCGTCAGCCGGGTGCTCGATGCTGTCGAGGCCGGGGACGACGGGACCGCGCGCAAGCTCGTCGAGCCGCTTCACCCGGCCGACGTCGCCGACCTGATCGAGCTCGCCGCGCGCGACGAGCGCGAGGGGCTGGTCAAGGCGCTCGCCGGGATCGTCAGCCCCGACGTGCTCGCCGAGATGAACGATTTCGTCCGCGAAGGCCTCATCGACGAGATGGAGCCGCAGCAGGTCGCGGACATCGCCGGCCAGCTCGACACCGACGACGCCGTCGCGCTGATCGAGGACCTGGACCGCGACGACCAGCAGGCCGTCCTCGAGAAGATGGAGCCAGACGACCGCGCCGCGGTCGAGGAGGCGCTGAGCTATCCCGAGGAATCCGCCGGCCGGCTCATGCAGCGCGACATTTGCGCGGTGCCCGAGCATTGGAACGTCGGCCAGGTGATCGATTATCTCCGCTCGACGCGCGAGCTGCCCGACGACTTCTGGGAAGTGTTCGTGGTCAACACGGCGCACCACCCGGTCGGCACGTGCAAGCTGTCGACGATCCTGCGGACGCCGCGCACCCGGCCGGTCGCCGACGTCATGGCGCGCGAGCAGACGCTGATCCCGGTCGACATGGACCAGGAAGACGTGGCGCTGCGCTTCCAGAAATATGCGCTGGTCTCCGCCGCGGTGGTGGATGGCGAGGGGCGGCTGGTGGGCATGATCACCGTCGACGACGTCGTCCACATCATCTCGGAAGAAGC
>DASUXP010000080.1:0-11466 GCA_036377835.1 Sphingomicrobium sp.
CAGAGTCACGCTTCCGCCGATGTTGGCATCCACTCCGGCGAAGACCGTGCGAATTCCGGCCGTGGCCGTGGCGTAGCTCCGGTCCCAGTCATTGCCGGGCACCGCGTACGGAAGGGACTCGATCGTCTGCAGCTCGGCGAACGTTTCCTTGCCAACCCTTCCGAACTCGTGATCGTAGGTCACCTGGGCGTAAGGCATCGTTCCGGGCTCGAGCTCGACGGCGGCCCGCCACCCGATGCTGCCGAGCGTCGAGCGGTACGTCTGGTCGGCGAATCGCAGCGCGGTGGACAGCGTGCCGTCGCTCTCGGCGTAACCATCGACCTTGACCCGCTGGATCAGCAGGCCCGCGACGGGACCGGTCTTCAGCGCGCCCAAAGCGAAATTCGCTCCCGCCTGACCGCCGACCGTCAGATTGTGTCCGCCGGGAGACCCGCTGTGGACGCGGGTGGCGGCGCCGAGAACCACCTCGCGGTCCACGTCGTAATCGAGGGATGAGTAGCTGGCCTGGGCGTTGGCCCAGACGGTGCTGCCATACCAGCCGACGAACAGGCCGCCGGTGAGATCGTGCTCATCGAAGTCGGTGCGCCCGATGAGCTTGCTGTGCGTTTTCCCTACGCCACCGAACAGCCCGGCGACCAAATTGCCGCGAACCAAATCGACGCCAGTCAGCAGAGCCGGCCCCTTGTTGTCGAGCCGGTTGTTCGACTGGATATCGAACCGGCCGTCAGCCCACCAGCGCAGACCGTCACCGGCCGCGCCCGGATGATGCTGGGCGACGCGTTCGGCCCGGCTGCGGCCCGTCACCACGGCGTTATGCGGGAGGTGCTGAATCAGCCGCGGCGCTTCGAGGATCGAGACCGCATATTGGAAGAGGATGCGGTGTGCCGCCGTCGTCGGATGCACGCCGTCGGCGAACACATAATCGTTGGGCGCCGTCGGCGTGACGTAGGTGGTCGGGTTGCACAGCAGCGAATTGGCCGTGATCTGCGGCTGGCATGCGGTTCCGGTGGCGTTGAGGAAGCCGTAGGCGCCGGGATCGGCGACGATCTCCCGAATGAGGGAGAAGGTATCGAGCGGAATGACCCGCAAGCCTGCCGCCTCGAGGGACGAGAAAAGGGCCTGGTTGTAAGTTTGGGTCAAGGACGTGCCCGCGGCCTGCGCCGCGGCGCCCTGCACTCGGAACGCCGGCGTGACGCCGAGGTCGGGCACCGTCGGCACCAGGATGTAGCGGGCACCAGCCGCATCTAGCGTCTGAATGATTCCCACCTCGCTGGCGACGGCGCTGGATATCGTCGTCGTCGGGTCGGCGCCGGCATTGGTGATGGCGAACAGGTCGTTCGCCCCGCCCCACACGGTGTAGAGAGCATCGGGGTCGGCCGTGCCGCCGGTCGACGCGAGGTAGGAGTTCATCTGCGAGGTCAATGACGGGATCGGGCCCAGCGCGCCGACGGTGTCCAATCCCACGCGCGCGCCGCCCGCCGCATAGTCGGAGCCCGTCTGCCCGTTCCCGTTGGGCTCCGCATTGGTGTTGTAATAATCGGCGAGCAGTTCGGCCCAGACGTCGCCGGGATTGGTCGTGAACTGCCCGGTGACCGGCTGGATGGCCGCCGGAAGCAGCGGCCGGAAGAAGCCGGCGTCCGTCAAGCTGTCGCCGAAGAAGACGGTCTGGCTGTAGGTGTCCGCCGCAGATGCCGGTGAAGTGAACGCCGCGGATGCCGAGAGTGCAGCCAGGATCGCCGAAAACTTACGCATACTGACGTACCCCCGCCCGAATGTTCTGCCGTATTGGTTCCACGCCAGCCATGGCTCGGCAAGACGTGCCGAGCGCCGGGCGTCGATCGATGCTCTACCGTTGCCGAAACAGCACGTTACCCGCGCGATTCCAGCGCGGCGGCGGCTTCGTCGATCAGCTCCTGGATGATCGCCGCGACGGGCTCCTCGCGGTTGACCATTCCGACCGATTGGCCGGCCATGACCGAGCCCGCCTCGACGTCGCCGTCGATCACGGCGCGGCGCAGCGCCCCGGCCCAATAATGCTCGATCTGCAGCTGCGCCTCGGCCATCTCGATGTCGCCCTTGTCGAGCAGGTCGGCGACCTCGCGCTGCTTGGCCGCGAACCGCTCCATCTCGCGGTTCTTGAGCGCGCGGACCGGGATCACCGGAAGGCGCGGGTCGATCTGCACGCTGGGAATGGCATCGCGAGCGGAAGCGCGGATGAACGCCTTCTTGAAATTGGCATGGGCGATGCTTTCGTGAGCGCAGACGAAGCGGGTGCCGAGCTGGACCCCGACCGCGCCCATTTCGAGGTAGGCGGCGATCGCTTCGCCGCGGCCGATCCCGCCGGCGACGAACACCGGCATGTCCCTGGCGACATTCGGCAGGATCTCCTGCGCCAACACCGAGGTCGAGACCGGGCCGATATGTCCGCCCGCTTCCATCCCCTCTATCACCAACGCATCGGCACCGGAGCGCATCAGCTTCTTCGCCAGCGCGAGCGCCGGGGCGAAGCAGACCAGCTTCGCGCCGCTCGACTTGATCCGCTCGATCGCGCCGCCCGGCGGCAGGCCCCCCGCGAGCACGACATGGCCGACGCCATGTTTCGCGCAAGTGTCGATCAGCTCGGCGAGCTGCGGGTGCATGGTGATGAGGTTGACCCCGAACGGGCGGTCGGTGCGCGACTTGGTCTCGGCGATCTCGGTATCGAGCAGATCGGGAGTCATGGCGCCGCAGGCGATCACCCCGAACCCGCCGGCGTTGCTGATCGCGGAAACGAGGTTGCGCTCTGAAACCCAGCTCATCGCGCCGCCCATGATGGCGACGTCGCAGCCGAGGAACTCGGTGCCGCGATGCATCAGCTCCTTGAGGCGGATGTGCCCTGCGGTCGGGTGGACCGCGCGCGGCTCGGCGATCAGCCCTTCGCCGCTCATGCCGTCTGGTCCGCATCCAGGCCGAAGGCGCTGTGCAGCACGCGCACGGCGAGCTCGAGCTCGGCTTCGGCGATCAGGGCGCTCACCTTGATCTCGCTCGACGACACGGCGAGCAGGTTGATCTGCCGCTCGGCGAGCACCTCGAACATCCTGGCCGCGAGCCCGGGGTTCGAGCGGATCCCTACTCCGACGATGCTGACCTTCGCTACCGCATCGTCGTGCACCAGGGCGGCATAGCCGATCTCTTGCTTGCGGTCCTCGATCGCCGCCATCGCCTGGGCGAGGCTCGCGCGCGGGACGGTGAAGGTGAGGTCGGATGAGCCGGTGTTCGGGGTCGCCGCATGCACGATCATGTCGACCGGGATCCCCGCTTCGGCGACCGGCTTGATCACCGCCGCCACCGTGCCCGGTTGGTCCGGGACTCCGGTCAGGGTCACTCGCGCCTCGTTCTTGTCGGCGGCGATGCCGGCGATCAGCTTTCTTTCCATGCCGTCTCCCGAAAGCCTGGCGACGATGTCGGTGCCGGGCTTGTCCTCGAATGCCGAAAGCACGCGCAACGGCAAATTCTCGCGCATGGCAAGCCCGACGGAGCGCACCTGCAGCACCTTGGCGCCGACTCCGGCAAGCTCGAGCATCTCCTCGAACGTGACCTCGGCGAGCTTGCGCGCCTTGGGCACGATGCGCGGGTCGGTCGTGTAGACGCCGTCGACGTCGGTGTAGATGTCGCAGCGGTCGGCCCTCACCCCGGCGGCGATGGCGACGGCCGAGGTGTCCGATCCGCCGCGGCCGAGGGTCGCCAGCCGCCCGTCGGTCGACACGCCCTGGAAGCCAGGGATGACGGCGACCGCCCCCGCGGTCAGCGCCTCGTCGAGCGTCGCCGCCTCGATCGCCTCGACCCGGGCATTGCCATGCACGCCCGAGGCCTTGACCAGCTGCCAACCCATGAAGCTGCGCGCATTGAGGCCCATGTTCTGCAGAGTCATCGCCAGCAGGCCCGCGGTCACCTGCTCCCCGCTCGCGACGACCACGTCATATTCCGTCGGATCGTGCAGGGCTGCCGCCTCGCGGCACAACTGCACCAGCCGGTCGGTCTCCCCCGCCATGGCCGAGACCACGACGAGCACCTGGTTGCCCCCCTCGGCCTCGCGCCGCACGCGCTGCGCGACGTTGCGGATGCGCTCGATGCCCGCCATCGAGGTTCCGCCGAATTTCATCACGATGCGCGGCAATTGGGCTCCTTGGGTCCGGGGTCGCGGCCTGTTAGGAGGCGGTGATGGTCGAAACAAGCATGAGCAAGCGCTTGCCCCGGACAGCGACGAGCATCGTTCCCGAAGAAGTGGAGCAGTTCGCGGCCCAGGCCGGGGACTGGTGGGACCCGGCCGGCTCCGAGGCGATGCTGCACAAGCTCAATCCCGTGCGGTTGAAGTACATCCGCGACATGATCGACCAGCACTGGCAGTGCGACGAGTGCAGCCGGACCCCGCTTGAAGGAAAGACCGCGCTCGATGTCGGGTGCGGCGCCGGCCTGCTCGCCGAGCCGCTCGCCCGCCTCGGAGCGGCGGTCACGGGCATCGACGCCTCACCCGAGCTGATCGAGGTCGCGCGCGAGCATTCGGCCGCGATGGGGCTCGCGATCGATTATCGCGCCGGCGACGTGCAGGCGCTCGAAGGCCGGTTCGACCTCGTCACCTGCATGGAGGTGATCGAGCATGTCGCCGACCCCGCCGCCTTTGTGACCGCGCTCGCCAAACGGCTTGCGCCCGGCGGCCTGCTCGTCCTTTCCACGCCCAACGCCACCGCCTGGTCGCGGCTGATGATGATCACGCTCGGCGAAGGCCTGGGGCGCATCCCGAAAGGCACGCACGATTTCGACAAGTTCATCGCCCCCGAGCGGATGAAGGTGCTGCTCGCAGAAGCAGGTCTGACCTGCCTCGACGTGGAGGGCATCGCCTGGTCGCCGGCGCGCGGTTTGCACCTCAGCGACGACGTGCGCCTCAATTATCTCGTCGCCGCTGTTCATGCTGCGAGCGTTTAAGCTCGGCACGGCCGCGCTGCTGCTGGTGGCCGCCGCGCCGCCGCAGGCGCAGCCACGAATTGTCGGGATGGAAGCGCGGCTATTCCTCGAGGGCGCCGGCGCGCTGTCCAAAAACATCCTCGACGCAAACGGCCAGTTCAGCGGCTGGAACACGATCATCGGCGAGGGCAGCGCGGAAGGCGCCGCGGACGACATCTTGATCATCGTGAAGGTCGGCGTCGCGCAGCCGCAGGCGGATGCGAGCCTCGTCCGCGGACCGCTGGTGGTCAGCGCGCGCACGCCGAAGAAGCTGCTCGCCGAGCGCCGCTTCAGCAGCATCCTCGTGCCTTATCGCGGAAGTGCGGCGCAGGCCCTGTTCCTGCCCAACGTGGGATGCGCTGGGACCGTGAAGGTCACGGCGACGCTCGGGAAGCAGACGCGCACGGCGACCTTGCACATGGACTGCGGGGAATAGCTCGCCGCGGCGAACCGTGCATTTCCGTAGACGAGCTGCTCAGATATTGCTCATGACTTGCTCATGACGCTCACCTGCCCCCTGCGCCAAATTCGGCCGCTCAACGAACAGGGAGACAGACATCGTGATTGGCATCGACGGCGAACGCACGCCGGGCTTCAAGCTGTTCCTCACTATCGTGGTCGGGCTTGTCCTCACCATCCCGCTCTTCTCGGTCTACCTTCTCGCCTACGACCGCGAATCGCAGTCGCAGGAGGCGGCGCGGTCGATCACCGAAGGCTGGGGCGGGCCGCAGGCGATGAACGGGCCGCTGCTCGTCATCCCCTATCGCGCGACGACCACCGAGACCGTGCTGCAGAACGGGCAGAGCGTAGTCCGCACCAACCAGGTGATGCGCGAACTCACCCTGGCACCCGAAGCGGCGGAGCTTTCGACCGACGTCAGGCCCGAGGTGCGCACGCGCTCGATCTACGAAGCGGTGGTCTATGACGCCAAGGTCGAGGGACGCGCGCGCTTCTCTTTCCCGCCCGATCTCGCCCGCACCGGGGTCGATCCGGCGCAGACGGACCTCGCCCGTGCCGAGCTGCGTTTCGGCCTCAGCGATCCGCGCGGCCTAGGCGCCAACCCGCGCGTCGCCGCCGGCGGCCGTCCGCTGCGGCTTCATCCGGGCGGCGGAAGCAACGGCGGCCGCGGCTTCTTCGCCTGGATCGATGCGACGGCACTGGCCTCGCAGCCGCTCGCCGTCGATTTTGCCTACGATTTCCGTGGCAATGCAGCGCTCAGCCTCGCCCCGCAGGCGGGCGACACCCACTGGAAGGTGAAGTCGAGCTGGCCGCACCCGAGCTTCGGCGGTGACTTCCTGCCCGCCGGGCGCCAGGTCAGCGACAAGGGCTTCAGCGCCAGCTACCGCGTCGGCAACCTTGCTCTGGGCCGCTCACTTGTCAGCACCGGCGAGCCGGGCGCCACAGCCGCGCCTCCGACGCCCGTGACGACTTCCGAAGCAACCCCTGCAGCTGACGGCGGCTCGGCGCAAACCGCGCAGATCAGCCTGATCCAGCCGGTCGACCTCTATTCGCAGGTCAACCGCGCGGTGAAATACGGTTTCCTGTTCATCGGCTTCACCTTCCTCGCTTTGCTGATGTTCGACGTGATCGGTGGAGTCCGCGTGTCGCCGGTCGAATATCTGCTGATGGGCGCGGCGCTGGTGCTGTTCTTCGTCATGCTGCTCGCCTTCGCCGAGGTGATCGGTTTCACCGCCGCCTACGTTCTCGCTTCCGCGGCGATCGCCGGCCTCAACACCGCTTACTCCGCCGCGGTGCTCGGCAGCTGGCGCAGAGCGGCGTTCATCGGCGCTCTGCTGATCGCGCTCTATGCGATCCTCTACATCCTCCTCAGCCTCGAGGCCTTCTCGCTGCTGATCGGCTCGCTGCTGCTCTTCGCAGCGCTCGCTGGAGTGATGTACGCGACCCGGCGGATCGACTGGGGCGCCCGGCGGGAGGACGCGCCAGCAGAGGCGTGACGCTTCCGCCGATTGCCGCTAGGCGGGGCTGCATATGAGTGATGCAGTCCCGCCGAAGCGCATTTTCCCGACATCCAAGGTGGACGCCCAGGCCGCGCGCCACGTCCCCTCGAGCCCGCAGACCGAGAGCGCGGCCTACAAGCTCGCCTTCCAGGACGAGGATTTCCTGCTGCGCGAGGACCTGCGGCCGGTGCGCTTTCAGCTGGAGCTGCTGAAGCCCGAGCTGTTCCTCAACGAAGCCAATATCGGCTCGACCTTCGTCTTTTACGGCTCCGCCCGGATCCCGTCGCCCGACATGGCCGACGCGCTGGTCGCCGCGGCGACCAATCCCGAGCAGGAGGCGATCGCCGAGCGGCTGAAGGCCAAGTCGCATTATTATGAGGTCGCACGCGAGCTGGCGCGGCTCGCCAGCCGCTGCCATTGCGACGAGGACGGCAAGAAGCAGTTCGTCGTCTGCTCGGGCGGGGGGCCGTCGATCATGGAGGCGGCCAACCGCGGCGCGCAGGAAGAGGGGCGGGAATCGATCGGCCTCAACATCGTGCTTCCGCACGAGCAGCTGCCGAACCGCTACGTCACTCCGGACCTGAGCTTCCAGTTCCACTATTTCGCGCTGCGGAAGATGCACTTCCTGCTGCGCGCCCGGGCGGTCGCGGTGTTTCCCGGCGGCTACGGCACGTTCGACGAGATGTTCGAGCTGTTGACCCTGGTCCAGACGGGCAAGGTTCGGCCGTTGCCGATCCTGCTCTTCGGCCGCGATTTCTGGAGCCGGATGGTGAATTTCGAAGGGCTTGCGGAGGAAGGCGTCATCGCCCCCCACGACCTGGAGCTCATCCACTGGAGCGAGGATGCGGCCGAGGCGTGGGACTATGTCCAGCGCTTCTACGAGAAGCACCCGCACCCGGTACCGGTGCGCAGCGCTCCGCCCGAATAAGCGGAGCGTCGGCGGGCGGCCCTTCGATACGCCGTTTCGGCGGGCTCAACGGCTACTCAGGGTGAGCGGAACCTAGGGCTTCTTCGCCGATTCCGGTCCGGAGACCGCCGGCGCGCCCGGGCCGCCGACGTTCTTGGGGTTCTGGCCGGCCTGCTGCTCCGTCAGCACCGGCTCCTTGCCGGCGACCTGCGCGTCCGGAGAGGCACCGGACTGTGGCGGAGCGGCGCCCGGCGCCGCCTCGGCCGGGGCCGCGGGCAGCGGCAGCGGATGATCGCTCTGCTGGTTCAGATAGGCGATGACGTTCGCGCGGTCGTGCGGGTTGCTGATCCCGGCGAAGGTCATCTTGGTGCCCGGAGCGAAGGCCTTGGGGCTCTTCAGCCACTCGCTGAGGCTGTGCCAGTCCCAATTGCCGCCCTTGCCGGCGAGCACGGGCGTGAAGGCGAAGCCGCGGCCCTTGCCGATCGGCTCGCCGAGCACGCCCCACAGGTTCGGCCCCATCTGGTTTGCTCCACCCTTTTCGGCATTGTGGCAGGCGGCGCATTTCTTGAACACGTCGGCGCCCTTCGCCGCGTCGGCGCTGGCGAGATAGAATTCGATCGGCTTCTCCGCCTCGGCGCCGCCGCCCTCGCCCTCCAGCTGAACGCCCTCGATGGGATAGCCCATCTTCTCCGGCCGCTCGCTGTGGAACGCCTCGCTCGCGACGATTGACGAACCGAGCGCGACGATCCCCGCGAACAGCACCCAGCCGGCAATGGTATTGAAGCGATCGTCCATGGAGATTCCCTGATTTTCCCGGGGAAGCCGGGGAGATGGATGGCCGCCCTTTACGAAGGAGACCGCGGCACTTCAAGCGCCCGTCGGGCGCCGCGCGCCTAGCGGTGGAATTCGCGCTCGGCTTCCTGGTACCAGCCCTTGGGCGCGGTCCCCTGCTCGGCCTGCTGCGCCTGCTGCCGGGGCGGCGGCGCACTTCCGGGCCAGGCGGTGGCGATTACCCCGATGGTGATCACCAGCAGCGCCGACATCAGCACCAGGAAAGGAAGGGTGCTGAGCGAGAAGCGCGGTGATTCGGGCTGGGTCCTGCGGCGGCTCGGCTCGCGTGCCTTGCGCGCCGTCCGGCGCCGCGCGAGCGCGCCGAGATAATCGTCCGGGCGGGTCCAGGCCGCGGGCCTGGTGCCGGTGAGATTCGGCTTGTCCTCCACGGACTTAGACTGCGCCCGCAGGTCGCGCTTGGCAATCGCCAGGCGCAGCGATTTTTCGCGGCGGGCTCACCCCAGCGGCTGGCCGGTCTTTTCCTGCTCGAAAAGGTCGGCGACGACGTCGCCGCGGGCGCTGAGGCGCACACGGTCGCCTTCCACCTCGGCGACGAGGCCGCGTGGAATGAAATGGTGATGCTCCTCGTGGCCGATCCCGCTGTCGGCCCGGATCAGCTTGATTCGGTTGTCCTCGACGCGGTCGACGGTGCCGAGATGCACGCCGTCGGCGCCGATCACTTCCATATGCTCGCGGATGTCTTCGAAACCGGCCATGCGTCTGCCTCCTTGCTCGCTGGCACCCCAACGCTTCGCCCGTGCCATTGGATGCACCCGCGCTCAGCGGTTTTTCGAAGTGGCTGCGTTCGGATCGACGGCGTGCTGGCGCCTGATCCAGCGGATCAGTGCGTCGAGCTGGATGGCCTGCTCGGTGGCGAGGAGGGCGTCGGCGGCAGGAAGTCGGTCTTCGCGGGCGGCTTCAGGAGGCTGGCCGGCGGCAGCGGATAGGGCGGGCATTGCCGCTGTTCCGCTACCGCCGGGATTGGCTGCGGCCGCTCGGGCTTCGCTCCGCAGGCGCAGAGCGCGAGCGCGAGCATCGGCCAGCCTGGTTTCATAGTCATGGGATGTCCTTTCGCTGATGGCTTGCTGCTGCGCCCGAGCGCGTTCGCCGGCGGCGCGATCGGCGGCCCGGGCGGCGTCCGCCGCGGCGCGATAATTGGCGACCGTCGCGGCTCGCGCCGCGTGCTCGTCGCGATAGAGTTGCTCGAATTGCGAAGATTGCTTGCGCCACTGGCGGGTCTCGCCCTTCTGCAGGATGAGCAGCAACCCGAGGCAGGCGGACGCGGCGAGACCGGCGATCCCCTGGATGTTGAGCAGCCGCAGGATCATACGGGCGCTCCCGGCGCCGATCGGCCGTCGGCCTCGAGGCTCGCGCCGTCGCGGCTCGCCGAGACCCGGAAGCGGCCGACCGGCCCGCCGGCGAGCAGGCCGACGATCACCACCACCATGGCCGTGATGAAGCCGCCGAGCGCCCACCCGAAGATGGCGACGATGCGATGCTCTTCGTGCGCGGACCAGCCGCCCCACATCAGCAGCGCGATCATGGCGACGGCGCAGGCGCCGCAGAACATGCCCGCGGCAGCGGCGAGCAGGCCGTAGACCAGGCGCTGGCCTTCGGCGAAGGTGCCGGGCGGGGGAAGGGGCTTCATCCAGAGTCTCCTGTCGGAAGTTGCCAAAGTTGTGCCCTCAACGCGTGTGCGCACGCGCGCGCGAGTCACAGCTCACCGATTCGGTTCGCCAGCCAGCCGTAAAGGAACGCCTCATTGGCTGGGCGCCGTTCGGCCAGGCGCAGGTAGCGCTCGCCCTGGAGCGCCTCGAGCGCACGCAGCAGCACGGTCTCGCCGCTGCGCCGTCCGCGAAGCTTCAGAAAAGCGTCGAGCGCGGCGAGAGTCCGCTCGGCGATGCGCCCGTCGGGCACGAGGTCCGGATAATCCGCGCCATTGCGGTTGAGCGCGGTCAGCGCGCGCTGGAGGAAGGTCACCGCCACCGCCGGACCCATGTTGACGCCGGTGTCGAACAGCTCCGCCGCGAGCCGCTGGCTGCGTTCCGCGACCGCGTCGAACCGCGGGCGCAGCCAGTATAGGCGCTTGTAGATGGCCTCGGCTTCCTCGCGCGGCAGATCGCGCATCGCGCCCGAATAGCCGTGGGCGCGAGCGACCGCCTCGGTGATCCCGAAGCAGGTCGGCCCGCCCTTGTCCGCGGGATGGTTGGCATAACCGCCCTCCCGCTCGATCAAACCGTCGATGAGCGAATCGACGCCGATGATGTCCGGATCGTTCAAGTTCACCACTCCCGCAACAATGAGTCGCGGTTAGTGAACCAAATAGGTTACTGTAGGAAAGTGCTTTCTACGCGATGCCGAGCGCGGTCAGGACTTTGCGGGTCAGGCGCTCGCAGTCGACGCCAGCGAAGGGGAAGGTTCCCGACAAGGCGGCGTGGACTTCCGGGGCGAGCGCCTGCTGCAGCTTGCGCCGCGCGCGCAGCAGGCGCGTCTTGACGGTCGCGGCAGGGATGCCCAGCGCATCGGCGGTCTCCTCCACGTTCAGCCCTTCGATCTCGCGCAGCACAAAGACGGTGCGGAAAGAATCGGGAAGCGCGGCAATGGCCCGTTCCATGAGCACGCGCAGCTGCTGCCGGGCGGCGGAGGCGTCGGGCAAGGGCGCATCCGATCCGCGCATCAGCCGCTCGCGATAGGTTTCGAGCACGGGAACGCCTTCGTTTTCGAGGTGCGCTTTGCGGCGGCGTTCGGCGCGAAGCCGCGACAGCGCCTCGTTGGCGACAATCCGGGTCA
>DASUXP010000081.1:0-16295 GCA_036377835.1 Sphingomicrobium sp.
ACTGACCAGCCTTGCGCTGTGCTGGACGATCGAGCGCGCCGACGGAGCCGGGCTCGCCTTGACCAGTCACGATCAGGCGGTGGTCAGGGACGGGGTGGTGCATGTTCCCTCGCCGGGGATCGTGCCAGCGTCGGTTTCGCGGGGGCTCGGGCTCGATCCCCCGTCGGGAGAGGTTGCGGGCTCGCTGAGCTCAGAAGCGCTGGCCGAGCAAGATCTTGCGCTTGGCCGCTGGGACGGTGCGAGGGTCCGGCTTGCCGCGCTCGACTGGGCGACGCCCGAGCCGACGGCGGATCTCATTGCCGGCGAGATCGGCGCGGTCTCGACGAAGGGCGAGAGCTTCTCCGCCGACCTCAGCGGTGCGGCGGCCGCGCTCGACGAAGCTGTTTGCCCATCGACGTCGCCGCATTGCCGGGCGCAATTCGGCGACAAGCAATGCCGGATCGACCTCGGCGGAAGGTCCGCATCCGCGTTCGTGGCGAGCTGCGAGAATGGCGAGATCACGCTCGACCGTGCGTTCGACGAACGCTTCCTGCTCGGGCGGCTGCGCTACATGAGTGGCGAGAATTGCGGGATCACGACGGTGATCATCGCCGTCGACGGCGCGACGGTGCGGGTGCGGGATATTCCTCGCGGGACCGTCGAGTCCGGGTGCAGGGTCGAGCTGCGCGAGGGCTGCGACAAGCGCTTCGAGACCTGCGTCGAGCGGTTCGACAATGCGGTGAACTTCCGCGGCGAGCCGCACCTTCCGGGAGCGGACCTGCTGACGCGATACCCGGGCGCGCAAGGATGAACCGCGTCGTCAAGCGCGCCCGCGCGCTGCTGGGAACGCGATTCCGGCCGCAAGGCCGAGACTCCGACCATGGCCTCGACTGTGTTGGCCTGCTTCTGTGCGCCTTCGATATCGATACCGCGGCCGTGCGCAGGAACTACCGCCTGCGCGGCGATCACAAAGCGGAGCTGGAGGCGGAACTCGAACGGCACTTCCGGCGCGTTCGAGACGCCGACCTTCGACCGGGCGACGTGATGCTCATGGCGGTAACGAACGACCAACTGCACCTCGGCATTCGGACGGAGATCGGCTGCGTTCACGCCGACGCCGGCATCGGCAGGGTCGTCGAGACCGCGGGCGAGCCGCGCTGGCCGGTGATCGCTGTCTATCGCAAGCGGCGCGCAGCGCGCCGGGAGCCGCGCTGATGGCCACCCTGGTCCTCAGCACCGTCGGCACCTTGCTGGGCGGGCCGGTCGGCGGCGCGATCGGAAGCCTCGTCGGGCAATCGATCGACCAGCAGCTTTTCGGATCGCCGCGGCGCGGGCCTCGCCTCGGCGACCTCAGCGTTCAGACCTCGTCCTACGGCACGCAGATTCCGCGCATCTACGGCAGGATGCGCGTTGCCGGCAGCATCATCTGGTCGACGGACCTGGTCGAGAGCACGCTGACCAGCGGCGCCAAGGGCCAGCCGGACGAGACGTATAGTTACTCGGTCTCCTTCGCGGTCGCCTTGTCTTCGCGACCAGTGAGCGGAATCGGCCGCATCTGGGCGGACGGAAAGCTGCTTCGCGGCGAAGGCGGCGATTTCAAGGTCAGCACCGAGTTCCGCTTCTATCCGGGAGGCGAGGACCAGTCCGTCGATCCGCTGATCGGATCGATCGAAGGCAGTGATTCCGTGCCGGCTTTCCGCGGGCTCGCGGTTGCCGTGTTCGAGAATCTCGAGCTTGCCGAGTTCGGCAATCGCATTCCCTTCCTCACCTTCGAGGTCATCGCCGACCAGGCGCCGGTTGCGATTGCTGCGATACTGAATGACGCCAGCGCCGGGCGGATCGATTGCACCACCAATGCGCAGCTGACCGGCTATGCCGCGTTGGGCAAGTCCATGCGGCACGCCGTCGAACCGCTGGTCGAGACCTTCGCGATCGACCTGCTCGACGATGGCGAAAAGCTGCGCTCGCCTGCGGGCTTGCCGATTTCCCTGTCCGAAGATGCGCTCGGGTGCAGCCTGGACGGAAGCCCTGCCCCGCGCATGGAGCGCGAGCAAACAGCCGCCCGGAAATTACCCTCGAGGCTGGACCTCTCTTTCTACGACCCCGGGCGCGACTACCAGACCGGCCTCGTCGACGCGCGCGTGGGGGAGCAGCCCGGGACAGAATCGCAAATCGAGTTGCCGGCCGTGCTCGACCCGGCGGATGCGCGCTCGCTGGTGGAGAACAACCTCGCCCGGCGATGGGCCCTGCGCGACAAAATGGTGCTCCGCCTCGCTCCCGAATTCCTCGACACCCCGCCGGGTGCAGTGGTCGAGATCGGCGTGTCGCCGAACCTTTGGCAGCTCCAGCAGTGCACGATCGACGGCTTCGTCGTAATCGCGGAGCTGTGGCCGCTATGGAGCACGTCGCCGGCGATCAGCGCGGAATCGGGCCGGTCGGCGGCGAGCGCGGACCTGGTGTACGGGCCTGTGACGCTGGCGCTCATCGACATTCCCGTTCCTCTGGACGGGCGTGCAGCGACGGCGCAGCTCTTCGTCGCCGCTTCGAGTCCGAGCAGCGCGTGGAAGGCAGCGCCCATCGAAATATCGGCGGGCGGTATCCGAGTTCAGACACGCACGGCGCTGCGCAAGGCATTGCTCGGCGAGAGCCTGGGTTCGCTCGCGTCCGGACAGGCGCATTTGCTCGACCTAAGCGGAAGCGTCGACGTCCAGCTGATCGATCCGGATCAGTGGCTGACCAGCTGCGACGACGCCGCGCTCGTCGACGGGGCCAACCTCGCGCTGCTTGGCGAGGAACTGGTGCAGTTCGGGGATGCGCTGCCCATGGGCGCGGGGCGCTTCAGGCTTTCAAGGTTGTTGCGCGGCCGCCTGGGAACCGAATGGGCGATGGCGGAGCATGCGCCGGGCGAGCCGTTCGTGGTCATCGATCCTGCGGCGCTTCGCAGGGTGCCGATACCGGTGTGGGTACGCGGCTCCGAGGTCTCGGTCAGTCACGACGGGGCCGTGGCTGGCGCAATCACTTTCGATTGCGAAGCCTTGAAACCGCTCCCGCCGATCGATGTTCGAGCTGACGCGAGCCCTTCGGGCCTGCTGCTGCGCTGGACTCGACGAAGCCGCCACGGCTGGGCCTGGGTGGACGATGTCGACGCTCCAATCGGGGAAAGCCTCGAACGGTATTCGATCACCGTTGCCGGCGTTTCGAGCTCAATCGAACGATTCTGCGATCAGCCGCGGCTGGATCTCGGGACCTCCGACCTGGAGGCGCTCGGGGCGGGCCCCGCGACGATCAGCATCCGCCAGATCGGGGACTGGGGCGCATCGCGCCCGGCAACGATCAACCTCACACTTTCCTAGGAGATCGGACGTGGGCTCGACTGCGCGCCTCGCCCTGCCGCTGCTCAGCGCAGGGCAGGCACAAAAAGAAATCTACCACAATGAAGCGCTGCAGCTTCTCGACATGCTTGCAGCCGCCGCCGTCGAGGAGTTGCCGCTGGCGACGCCGCCGGCCAATCCCGCCATCGGAGCATGCTACATCGTGGCCGACGCGGCCACCGGACCATGGGCCACCAAGGATCATTGCCTCGCCTGCTTCACCGGCGGCGGGTGGCGGTTCGTCGAGCCCTCCGACGGCCTCGCGGCGTTCGTCCGAAGCGAGGGCCTTTGGGGGGCCTATATCGGTGGCTGGGAATTCGGATCGGTCCGTGCCGTGTCGGTCGTCGTCGGGGGCCAGCAAGTGGTGGGATCGCGTGCCTCGGCCATCGCCTCTCCGGCCGGTGGAACCACCATCGACAGCGAGGCCCGAACGGCCATCGGGCAAATTCTCTCGGCGCTCCGTTCGCACGGTCTCATCGACACTTAGAAAAAGCGAGCACCGTCAAAAACTTAGGTGCGGCGGGCGGAATTACTGCGACTTTTCGGCAACAGCCTCGCCCAATCCCATGCTTGCGCAGTAACTTGCGCTCTCATAATGTGCCCTCCGCGGTTCAATCTTAGAACGCACGTGAAAGGGGACAAATATGCGCAAGCTGGCCTTTGCGGTCGCGCTCGCATCGACGGCCTTGGCGACCCCTGCAGTCGCTCGGGATCATTCGTTTTATGCAGGGATCGAAGGTGGCGCCATGCTGGTCGAGGACATGGACCTCGACTTCGATGACGGCACCGCGTTCCAGAACGCCCTGACCGTCGATCACGACGTCGGCTACGATGTCGACATCATCGGCGGCTATGACTTCGGCATGGTCCGGCTCGAGGCCGAGCTTGCCTACAAGCGGGCGTCGACCAACGAGTCTCGCGCAAACCTCCTCTTCTCGGGTGGCGGCGCGTTCGACAACTTCCCGACCGACGGCCACGGCCGCGCGATCTCGGCGATGATCAACTTCCTTCTCGACTTCGGGAATGAAGATGGCCTGAGCGGATATGCGGGCGTTGGCGCGGGCATCGCGAACGTTCGCTACACCGCGGACATCGAGGACATGCCGGTCGGTCCGTTCTCGTTCGACGACAGCGACAGCGGGCTGGCCTGGCAGGCGATCCTCGGTCTGCGTTATGCCGTCAGCCAGAACGTCGACGTCGGCCTGAAGTACCGCTTCTTCAACGTTCCGAACCTGAAGTTCGAGGACGATGACGTCGGTGGCTTCGGTCCGTTCGATCTGGACGGCCGCTGGCGGTCGCACAGCCTGATGGCGAGCGTGATCTACAACTTCTACTCGCCGCCTCCGCCTCCGGCGCCTCCTCCGCCGCCGCCTCCGCCGCCGCCTCCGCCGGCGACGCAGACGTGCCCGGACGGAAGCGTGATCCTGGCAACGGACACCTGTCCGGCGCCGCCTCCGCCTCCGCCGCCGCCTCCGCCGGCGCCAGAGCGCGGCTAAGGCAGCAGCCGAAGCGTAAAAAGACCGGCCCGGGCGTCATGCCCGGGCCGGTTTTCTTTTGGCCGTGGAACCTGCCGAACGACCGCGCGAGCGACACCCCTCGCGGTGCCCTCACCCAGGGTTCGGACTACGAAGCGGCTAAGGCCTCAGCGGCCTCCGGCCTTGACCGCGGCGCCCGATGGATCGAGGCGGTAGGGGTCCGCGAGATAGGCGATCTTCCCGTCCCTCACCTGCGCGGTGGTGTAGGTGAGATAGATGGGCACGCCCTTGGGCAGCTGCACCTGGATCTCGGCGTCATTGCCCGGCGGCGACGGCTCGGTGCCGAGCAGCCAGCGGCCGAAGCGCCTGGCATCCTCCAGCCGCACGCAGCCATTCGACAGGTTACGGTTGGCACGCGCGAAATACTCCTTGTGCGGGGTATCGTGCAGGAAGATGTCGAGCTTGTTCGGGAAGGGGAATTTGAGGTCCCCCATGCTATTGTCGTCCTGCGGCTTCTGCCGGATCCGGACCTGCACCTTGCCGGCCGCCACCGCCTTCCAGTCGACCTGGTCGCTTGGCACCACCGCGGAGGCAGCGGTCCAGTCCTGCATCACCTGGTAGCCCCGGCTCCTCAGATATTTATCCCCCATGGTGAGATAGTTCTGAGCGATCTTGCGGACCAGGTGATCGGGCGCATTCCAATAGGGATTGTAGACGATGTAGTACATGACGCTTGCGATCATCGGGGTCGGATATTCGGTCTTCCCGACGACGATCTTCATGGAGTCGACCGGGCGGCCGTTCTCGAACATCGTCAGCATCTGCGTGCCCGAATCGACGACGATGAACTTGCCGCTGGCGGGCAATGAGCGGACTCGATCAAGATTGGCGAGCAGGCGCGCATCCGGCGCAGCGGTTCCCGACATCTGCGCCTGCGCAAAAGCCGCATCGCGAAGCTGCGCGTAAACCGCGTTCATGTTGGAGGCGGCAATCACATATTGCTCGAGCGACGGCGCCGCGGCCGCGGTCAGCAGGATCTGGTCGGCGCGCGTACCCTGCGGCTGCAGCACCGGATAGACGTAGACCATGCCGGGGGTTGGGCGCCTGATCGCCTGCACGTATTGAACCCACGCCGTCGACAGAACGCGGTCGGCCGCGGCGAGATCGGCGGGATTGCCGCTCCGCGCCTGAGCCACGGCGGTTTCGACCTGCGCCGCCAGTTGCGGGCCCGCCGCGAAGCCGTCGAACGGCGCGCGCTTCAGGATATTGACGAGCTGCGGGACGGCCGGGTCGGCGACGCCGTTGCGGAACCAGATGGTCGAGGTCTTCCAGCTGTCGTAAAAGGCGGTGACCGCCGCCGCTGCGGGAACGCCCGCGGAGGAGCCGCTCGTGACCTGGGCACCGGCGGGCACGGCCGCGAGACTGGCCGCCGCGCAAAGCCCGAGAGCCGCTGTCCGCACCTTGCCGCGCATCGCCATCATCCCCATCCCGCTGTCTTCGACCTGAATCTTAGCGCCACTTATCCATCATCCAAGCTGCATTTGCGATGAACCCGGCAATTGCGCGGCTGGCGGTGGCTGCATCGCGACAGACGCTTGAACTCCCGCAAGAGCGCGGCCCTTGGTCCGCGGCGATTTTCATCGCATAGGCGCGTCCATTCGGAAATCCGGCTCCCGGATGGAGCCAAGCAGAGGACAGGGCATGGACGTCAAGGGAATAGCGGCGGTGGTCACGGGCGCGGCATCGGGGCTCGGCGAGGCCACCGCGCGCGCGCTCGCAGCGCGGGGCGCGAAGGTCGCGGTATTCGATCGCGACACGGATCGCGGCGCGAAGGTCGCAGCCGAGATCGGCGGCATCTTCTGCGAGGTCGATGTGACCAGCGACGACAAGGTCGGGGCGGCATTCGCCGCGGCACGGGAGGCGCACGGCCAGGAGCGTGTGCTGGTCAACTGCGCGGGTGTCGCAAATGCGGCCAAGACCGTCGCCCGAGACAAGGAGACCAAGGCCGCCAAGCGCTATCCGATGGCGCAGTTCGAGCTCGCCATTCAGATCAATCTCATCGGGACTTTCCGCTGCATCGTGCACAGTGCGTTCGGGATGGTCGACCTCGAACCGCTCGCCGACGGCGAGAAGGGCGTCGTCATCAACACGGCATCCGTCGCGGCCGAAGACGGGCAAATCGGCCAGGCGGCTTATTCCGCGTCGAAGGGCGGAGTCCTGGCGATGGCGCTGCCGATCGCCCGCGACCTGATGAACGAGGGCATCCGCGTGAACACCATCCTGCCGGGCGTGTTCAAGACGCCGATGGTGGCGATGATGCCGCCGAACGTGCAGGACGCGCTGGCAGCGCAGGTGCCCTTTCCCAAGCGCCTGGGCACCGCCGAGGAATATGCGCGGCTGGCCTGCTTCATGGTCGAGAACCCGTACTTGAACGCCGCCGCCGTCCGACTTGACGGGGGCATTCGAATGGCGCCGCGTTGACGTTCGAGTATCGGCGGCTGCTGGACGAGCTGGCCGCCACAGCGCGCGACGCCGGCGAAGCGATCCTGGAGATCGTCCGGCGCGGGTTCGAGGTCGAGGCGAAGGGGGACGCATCCCCCGTTACCGAAGCCGACCGGGCCGCCGAGCTGATCATCCTCGCCGCTCTGGCGAAGGCCGCGCCCGGCGTTCCTGTGATCGCCGAGGAGGAGGTCGCGGCGGGCCGCATTCCCCGGCATGACGACATTTTCTTCCTGGTCGACCCGCTCGACGGGACCAAGGAGTTCGTCCGCGGCGGCGACGATTACACCGTCAATATCGCGCTGGTGGAGCAGCGCACGCCGCGGCTCGGCGTCGTCTTCGCGCCGGCCACCGGACGGCTCCATTCGGGGCTGGTGGGCGAGGGCGCCTGGCTCGAAGACGGGACTGGGCCGCGCGCGATCCGCACCCGTCCGCGCGCCGCCGAAGTCAGCGCCGTCGCGTCCAAATCGCATTTCACCCAGAACACCGCCGATTATCTCGCTGCGGCGGTCGGTGCCTGCGCCCACGTCAGCGTCGGCTCGAGCCTCAAGTTCTGCATCGTCGCCGAGGGTGAAGCGGACATCTATCCGCGCCTGTCGCCGACCAGCGAATGGGACACGGCGGCGGGCCACGCGGTGCTGCTCGCCGCCGGGGGCCGGGTCGACGACGCGTCTGGCGGGCCGCTGCTCTACGGCAAGCCGACCTTCCTCAACCGGGCATTCGTCGCGACCGGCGGCTGGGAGGCACCGCCATTGCAGCCCTTCCTCGAGCCCTTCGCTGGCGGCGGCGACCTTCCCCAGGGCGTCTGAGGCTCAACCGGCCCGGTGCCGCGGCGCATCGGCGGCGCCGAGAAGGCCGCGGAGCCACATCGGGTCGATCTCCGTGCGGACTTCCACCCAGCCCCCGAAGCGCAGCGCTTCGACTTCGCCGCGCACGAACTCGAGCCGCGCATAAAGGTCGCGGGCTTCTCCCGAATCGCCTTCGCTGACGCCGAGTGTCCAGACCAGCTTCTGCGCTTGTGCGATCGCCTGGGCGAGCTCGGCCAGCCAGCGCGCCCGCTCCAAAGCCACCGCTCGATCTCGGGCACGATGCAACGCTCAACACTCCTCGGAACGCCGCACTATGCAGCGCCCGTTACGGGGAGGTTGGCATTGCATCCGAAACGGACGCGAAAATGGCCTGACTTTTATCCACTATGCGCGTTATCAAGGGATGCTCGGTCCCCAATTCCAAGACGGGGTAGCCCCCATGTATGCGCAGTCGACCGAGCGAGAACTCACCTCCTATTCGGATCAGCATCCAGTCCTGATCGCGGCCGATGACGATGCCGCGCTGGCAAGGGCACGGCGAGCGATCGAAACTGCGGGACTGCGCATAGCTGAAGTCGTTGGCACCGCCGCGGCTGCCGAGCGCGTCGGGCAGCAGCCTGCAGCCTCCGCGATCTGGCTCGAACTCAGCGCCGATTCAGGCGCGGCGACAGACAGGCTCCTCGAGCAGGTGATCGGCCAGGCGGCTGAGGGCCGGCATTGCGCGATCATCTCTGTGCCGAATCGGCTTCTCGACGCCGTGGCTGCTCAAGCGTCTGTCGACGAGGTCGAGCTTTTGGTCGATGCCGATGACGTGGAGCGTCTCGCAGCTCTCTCCCTGGCGCTGGTGTCGCGCCACTGGCAGCAAGCGACACACGATGCCGCGTCGGACAAGAGCGCGGCGCGGCTGAGGCAGCTCAGCGACGAGGTCAGCCGTATCGCGACGACGCTCGCGAGGCTGTCTACCGGCCCATCGGCGATCCCTCGCGGGCCGCAGCGCGAGCCGACCGGCGAGGTGCCCGAGGTCTCTGCCGAGACCGTCCGCGCCGTCATCCGCGCCCGCCGGCTACGCGCCCGCTACTTCTCCGAGGACCTGTTCGCCGATCCCGCATGGGACATGCTGCTCGACCTCCTCCAGGCCGAAATCTCCCACCTGCGAGTCCCGGTCTCGAGCCTGTGCATCGCCGCGGCGGTGCCGGCGACGACGGCCCTGCGCTGGCTGAAGACGATGGTGCAGAACGGGCTCTTCGTCCGCCGCGCCGATCCCCATGACGGACGTCGGGTGTTCGTCGAGCTTGCGCCGCAGACCAGCCAGGCGCTTCGCCGCTACTTCGCGGAAGTCGGGCAAGTGGCGGTGATCTGAGGCGATTCGGCCGAGCGGCAAGGAAGAATAGCGAAACTGGGCGGGCTTGCAGTGCCCGCGCGCTCGTGCAAACGGACGCCGTCGGGCGGTTAGCTCAGCTGGTAGAGCATCTCGTTTACACCGAGAGGGTCGGCGGTTCGAGCCCGTCACCGCCCACCATGCGATGGCCGGCGCTGCGGCGGATTCAGAGCCTGATCCAGCCCATCAACACAAGCAACAACACAGTGACGGCCGCACTGATCAGCAGCGACAGCGTGCACCCCAGCCGGTTAGAGAAAAGCAGGAACATGCGGCCGGGAACGGTCCGAGCCGCTAGAGGCTCCGCACCAGCCTTGCTGCCACGGCGATCCAAGGCGGGTTGGCGACCACTTGCTGGCGCCCGCCGGATTCGAGCGGAAGTAGCTGCAGCTTCTCGTCGTCGCGATTGATCAGGCGGCCGAAGAGGAAGCGGCCCGCGGGTCGGGGAACGAGCACGTCGCGGTTGAGCGCCTGCGCATAATCCTGCGGCTGAAGAGTCTCGCACCAGATCTCGTCGCCGGCACGATAGTCGCCGACGCTCGCGCCGACGATCATCGCGATCATTCCATCGTCAATCCGCGGAGGGACGACGATCGCTTGGCGCCGCGGGGCCGCCGCCCCGCCCGGACCGACTATTGCGGCCACCCCGAGCTCAGCGGCCTCGCTCCCCTCGACGAGATCCTGAGCTTCGACCCCAAGCGCCTTGGCGATTCGGTTCAGCCATCCCACCGACACCGTCCGGGTGCCGGTTTCCAGCCGGCCGATGGTTTGAGCGGTGGTCGGCGGCTCGCATCGTCGACCGACCTCGTCGAGCGTCATTCCGCGCGCTCGGCGAACTTCCCTGATGCGCGTGATCATGCAGCGGCTCCCCCGTCAGCACTGAACCAGTTTGGTTTTTCTGCTGTCCTACAGTTTTGCCGATGTGGCAAGGGGGCGACGCCGAATCGCCTCGTCCAGGGGAGGGTTCATGGCGACTTTCGGCAAGCAGCGGATGTTGGTGGAGCGTGCGATCGGCGTGGACGGTCCGGACCCGGGCCGCGGCGGCCGCCCGCCCGCGCGGTCGGTCACGGTCAATCTCGCCGAATCGCCTTTGGGGTGGCTGTACTCACGCGGTCATTTGACTGCGCGCCAGTTCGAGGCCGGGGAGCGCCTTCGCGCCGATTGGGAGCGGGGCCAACTCGCGCCACGCGTGACGATGGCCTGGGACTCCGCTCCAGTCACAAGCGGGCGCGGCGGCTCCGCGCCGCGGCCCGATCTCGGCGGCGCGCAGCTCGACGCCCGCAGGCGCTTCGAGAATGCGATTGCCGCCGCCGGCTCGGGCCTCGCCGACATCCTGTGGCGCGTGGTCTGCGGCGGCGAGGGGATGCGCGACGCGGAAAGCGCGCTCGGCTGGCCCGCGCGCGCCGGAAAGCTGGTGCTCACCATCGCCCTCGACCGAATCGCGGACCATTACCGGATCCGCTGAGCGATGGGATCAGCTCTTGCGTCCTTCGCGGTGATCGGCCGGCGCCTTGGGCTTGCCGCGGGATGCCGGCTTTCCCCGGCCCATGCTGCGGTCGCGCACCGTCGGATCGCGCATGTTGTTGCGGGACTCGTCCCTGCCGCTGTTGCTGCGCATGATGTCCTCTCCTAGTGACGCAGGCTCAACGGCCGGCGGGGTCGCAAGGCTCCTCGGCCCATCGCTCAAGAGGGAGGGCCTGACCCATGATTCTCTACGGATCGTCGCTGTCGCCGTTCGTGCGCAAGGTGCTCGCGTACGGCGCTGAAAAAGGGCTCGACCTGGAACTGACGCCCACCGTACCGGGCGACCCGAATCCCGATTTTCGATCGGCGAGCCCCTTCGGGAAAATGCCCGCGTTTCGCGACGGCGATTTCACGCTCGCCGATTCGAGCGCGATCATCCACTATCTCGAAGCGAAATTCCGCGACCCGCCGCTGATCCCGAGCGATCCGCAGCTTAATGGCAAGACCATCTGGTTCGAGGAGTTCGCCGACACGATCTTAGCCAGTTGCGGGGCGAAAATCTTCTTTAACCGCGTCGTCGCGCCGCTGATCGGGCGCCCGGGCGATCTCGCTGCGGCCGAGACCGCGGAGCGCGACGAGCTGCCGCCGATCCTCGATTATCTCGAAGGCGTTGCGCCCGATGCCGGCGGCTTCCTCGTCGGAGGGCGGATTACCCTGGCCGATATCGCGGTCGCCAGTCCCTTCGCCAACCTCGCGCACCTCGGTTGCGAGCTCGATCCGCAGCGCCACGCAAAGCTCCGCGCCTATGTCGATTCGATTCTCTCGCGGCCGAGCTTCGCGCCGTGGATCGAGCGCGAGACCGCCTTCCTGGCGAAGCGCGCGGCCTGAACGACAGGGCGCCGCGCACCCGAAGGAGCGCGGCGCCCAAGCCTGGTCCGGCGCGCTTAGAAGCCGCCGCCCGAGCCGCCCGAGCTTCCCGAGCCGCCGCTCGACCCGCTGCCGGTCGAGCCGGCGCCGGATTCGTCCTCGTCCTCCTGGTCGAGAGCGCCGCGGCCCTGCTTGGCGAAATCCGAGCCGCCGGTCGCGTCGGAGCCGGACGGGCCGCTCTGTTGCACATGATCGTCCGAGCCGGAGCTCTGGGACCCGATGAAGCCCTCGCCCTGCGAGCCGTCTGCGGTGCTGCCCATGCTGCCGCCGCTGCTCTCGCCGCCGCTCGACGTGGTTCCCGCGCCCGGCGCCTGGTCGCTGGTCAGCGTGCTGCTGCCCGATTGCGACTGGCCGCTGGAGCTCTGGCCGCCCGTGGCCGGACCGCCGAAGTCGGCGCCCTGGCTCATCGTCGTGCCGGTCCCGGTGTTGCTGTCGTTGCCGCCGATCGGCTGGCCGCTGTTCCGGTCGCCCGAGTTGGCCTGGCCGCTGCTCTGGGCGCTGCTTTGGCCGCCGAAGCTGCCTTCGCGGCCCTGGCTGCCCATCGGCTGGTCGGAACCCTGCTGACCGCGTTCGCCATATTCGCTCTGCTGGCTCTGCTGTCCGGTCGTCTGTTGCTGCTGCTGCTGCTCAGATTTGCCTTCGCCTGAACGGTCTTCGTCACGTTCTTCAGCCATGATGAATCACTCCCTCGCATGGCCCCGCTATGCTCCAGGCGATAAACAAGGGCCGCGGGACAACCGTTCCCGAGGGAAGCTGCGGATGCGACGAACCGCTCGGCGCAACGAAAAAGGCCGCCGTTCCCGTGGGATCGGCGGCCTCTGGTTCGACTTCGCGGGGAAGCGGGCTAGCCCTCCTGCTGCTCGCCTTCCGCGGGCTCTTCGGCCACTTCGCCAGGAGCTTCTTCCGGGGCTTCCGCCTCAGGTTCCGCCTGTGCCGGAGCCGCGGGCTCTTCCGCCACTTCGGCGGGAGCTTCCGCCTCTGCCGGGCCGGCGAGATCTTCGGCCACCATCGGCGCTGCCTCGCGCTCGAACATCTGGGCGAGGACGTCGATGCCCTGCGCCTGCAGGTCGGCTTCCTCCGGCGAGCGGGCGACGTTGACCTTCACCGTCACCGCCACCTCGGGGTGCAGCGCGACCTTCACGTCGTGCATGCCGATCGCCTTGATCGGCCGGTCGAGCACCACTTGGCTCTTGGTCACCTTGGCACCGGCGCCGTCGAGCGCCTCGACGATGTCGCGGGCGCTGACCGAGCCGTAGAGTTGGCCGGTGTTCGACGCCTGACGGATCAGCTGGACCGTCTTGCCGTCGACGCCCTTGGCCGCCTTCTCGGCGTCCGAGCGGCGCTCGGCATTCTCTTCCTCGATCCGCGCGCGGTTGGCTTCGAACAGCTTGCGGTTGGCGTCGTTGGCGCGGAGCGCCTTCTTGCGCGGCAGCAGATAATTGCGGGCGAAGCCGTCCTTCACCTTCACCACGTCGCCGATGGCGCCGAGCTTCTCGACGCGCTCAAGCAGGATCACTTCCATCTCAAGCGCTCCTTATTTCACGATGTAGGGGAGCAGGCCGATGTGGCGGGCGCGCTTGATCGCCTGCGCCAGCTCGCGCTGCTTCTTGGACGACACCGCGGTGATCCGCGACGGGACGATCTTGCCTCGCTCGGACACGAATCCCTGGAGCAGGCGCACGTCCTTGTAGTCGATGCGGGGCGCGTCCTTGCCGGAAAAGGGGCAGGACTTGCGGCGGCGGAAAAATGCGCGGGCCATTATTCGGTCTCCTCTTCGCGGGCGCGGAACTCGGTGCGCTCGCCGCGTTCCGAGCGGCGTTCGCGCTCCTTCTCGCCGCGGCGCATCATCGCCGACGGGCCCTTCTCGAGCTCGTCCACGCGGATGGTGAGGAAGCGGATGATGTCCTCGTTGATGTTCGACTGGCGCTCGAGCTCGGCGAGTGCCGCGGGGGGAGCGTCGATGTCGAGCATCACGTAATGCGCCTTGCGGTTCTTCGCGATCCGATAGGCGAGCGAGCGGAGACCCCAGGTCTCCGTCTTGGCGATCTTCCCGCCATTGTCTTCGATGATCTTGGTGGCGTTTTCCGCGAGCGCATCGACCTGGGCCTGAGCAAGGTCCTGACGCGCGAGGAAAACATGCTCGTAGAGCGGCATGTTTGGTCTTCCATGTTGGCCGATCGCTGACGTGGCCCAGTGCCACGCCCCTCCGGCTGTCGTTCAAAAATTACAGGCGCAGCGGCAGGGCCGTGCGCCAGCGGTGCGGCCTATGGCCAAAAAGCCATGAAAAGACAAGCCCGCTACGGCCGGATCAGCACTTTCAGGGCTTCGCGCTCGTTCATCGCGCGATAGCCGTCGGGCACTCCGTCGAGATCGACCGTGCGGTCGAACACGCGCCCCGGCTCGATGCGGCCGTCGAGTACGTCGGGCAGCAGCTCGGGGATGTAGGCGAGCGTCGGGGCGGGTCCGCCGCCGACGATCACATTGTCGTAGAACATCTGCTGCGCGCCGGGGATGCTTTCGTAATGCGGGACTCCGACGCGACCGACGGCACCGCCGGCGCGGACGATGCCCATTGCGGTTTCCATCGCCTGCGCGGTGCCCACGCATTCGAGCACCGACTGGGCGCCGAGCCCACCGGTGAGCTCGCGCACCCGCTCGATCGCTTCGTCGCCCCGTTCGCTGACCACGTCGGTGGCTCCGAACTCCCTGGCGAGGGCGATCCGGTCGGGATGGCGGCCCATGACGATGATCTGCCCGGCGCCGAGGCGGCTGGCGGCAAGGACGCCGCAGATCCCGACCGCTCCGTCGCCGATGACGGCCACGGTCCCGCCGCGCCTGACCCGCGCGGTGAGGGCGGCATGGTGACCGGTGCCCATCACGTCCGACAAGGTCAGCAGCGACGGCATCAGCGCATCGTCCTCATCGACGTCGATCGGGAAGAGCGTTCCGTCGGCGAGCGGAATGCGAAGCGCCTCCGCCTGGGCACCGTCGAGCCCGCTGCCGTTGCCGAAGAAGTTGCGGTGCACGCAGGCGGCCGGCAGCCCCTCCTCGCAGAACAGGCAGGTGCCGTCGGAATCGACGAAGGGCATGATCACCACCTGGCCGCGCCGGACGCGCTGCACGTCGCCGCCGACTTCCTCGACCACGCCGATCGCCTCATGGCCCATCCGCTGGCCCTCCACGTTCGGCCCGCCGTTATACGGCCAGAGGTCGCTGCCGCAGATGCAGGCGCGGGTGATCCGGATGACGGCGTCGGTCGGCTCGACGATGGCGGCGTCGGGCACGTTATCGATGCGGACATCGTGAACGCCCGGCATGACGGTCGCGCGCATCTTATTTCACTCCTGTTAGGCCCAGATATTCCTCGTCGCTGACATGCTCCATCCACTTGACCGGCGAGCCGTTCAGCGATTCCTGGACCGCGATGTGAGTCATTGCCGAGGTGTCGGTCGCGCCGTGCCAGTGCTTGTGGTTCGGCGGGCACCAGACGACGTCGCCGGTGCGGATTTCCTCGCGCGGTTCGCCCTGGCACTGGTGCCAGCCAATGCCTGCCGTGACGATCAGCGTCTGGCCGAGCGGGTGCATGTGCCAGGCGGTCCTCGAACCCCGCTCGAAGGTGACGCTGGCGACGCCGACACGCGACGGCTCGGGCGGATTACTCAAAGGCTCGATCGTGACGTCGCCGGTAAACCAATCGGGTGGACCCTTCTGCGAGGTCCCCATGCCATTGCGGATGATGGTCATGATGACTCCTGAACGAAGCGCGGGACGCATGGCCCGGCTGCAATGTTCCGGGGCCCGTCTCTTTCCGTGACCGACCGCGGATGTGTATAGGCCGAGCATGGCCACGCACCTTCGCTCCGTACAGCCGACGCCGGATCCGCTCGACGGCATGAGCCTGCCCGGCTGGCTTTATCACGATCCCGAGTTCTTCGAGGCCGAAAAGGCGGCGTTCCTCCGCTCGGCGCCGCAGGTCGTGTGCCATGAGAGCGAGATCGCCGAGGCCGGCGAATGGCGCAGCATCGACTATCTCGGCGAGAGCGTCATCGTGATCCGCGGCGACGACGGCGCCGTGCGCGCCTTTTCCAACGTCTGCCGCCATCGCGGCTCGCGGCTGGTCGACGGGAACGGGGGCTGCGCCAAGGTGCTGACCTGCCCTTATCACGCCTGGAGCTATGCCCGCGACGGGCGGCTGGTCGGCGTTCCACATCGCCACGAATATCCGGGGATGGAAACGGACAAGCTGGGGCTTCACGCTGTCCAGCTGGAAAGCTGGCGCGGGTTCCTGTTCGTCACGCTCCAGCCCGGCGCACCGTCGGTCGCGGAGATGATGGTGCCCTACGAGGAGGAGGTCGCGCCCTACCGCTTCGAGCAGCTGAGGGTGATGGGGCGG
>DASUXP010000082.1:0-3376 GCA_036377835.1 Sphingomicrobium sp.
GCCGAAGCGTGGGAGGAATGACCGCCGGGCGCTTGCTCGGGATCCTCAATTCAACGTTCGGCTTTTCCGCCTTCCGCGGCGTGCAGGAGGAGGTGATCGGCCGCGTCATGGCTGGCAAGCACACGCTCGCGGTCATGCCGACCGGCGCCGGCAAGTCGCTCTGCTATCAGCTTCCGGCGATCGCCCGCGAAGGGACGGCGCTGGTGATCTCGCCGCTGATCGCGCTGATGCACGACCAGATCCGCTCGGCCGAGGCGCTCGGAATCCGCGCGGCATCGCTGACCTCGGCCGACGCCGACCGCGACGAGACCGTCAGACGTTTCCGCGAAGGCGCGCTCGACCTTCTCTACGTGGCCCCGGAGCGGGCGACCGGCGCGGCCTTCCGCGGGCTGATCGCCGACGCGCCGCTCGCGCTCGTTGCTATCGACGAGGCGCATTGCGTCAGCGAATGGGGACACGATTTCCGCCCCGACTATCGCCTCCTTCGCCCGCTGCTCGACGCCCATCCGGGCGTACCGCGGCTGGCGCTCACCGCCACCGCCGACCGGCGCACGCGCGAAGATATCCTGCAGCAGCTCGGAATTCCCGAGGACGGCTTGGTCGTGGCCGGGTTCGATCGGCCCAACATCCGCTATCACGTCCGTCACCGCGAGCAGACCGGCAAGCAATTGCGCGAGTTGCTCGCGACGCGGCCGGGACCGGCGATCGTCTATGCGCCGAGCCGCAACAATGCGGAGAAGATCGCCGAGCAGATCGCGCGCGACGGGCGGCCGTCGCTGCCCTATCACGCCGGCCTCGACGCGAGGGTGCGCGCCCGCAACCAGGCGGCGTTCGTCCATTCCGAGGAAATGGTGATCGCGGCGACGATCGCCTTCGGCATGGGCATCGACAAGCCCGACGTTCGCCTCGTCGCCCATGCCGCCGTGCCGAAGAGCATCGAAGCCTATTACCAGGAAACCGGCCGCGCCGGGCGCGACGGCGAGCCGGCCGAAGCCTGGCTGTTCTGGGCATCGCAGGACTTCGCCCGCGCCCGCCAGCGAATCGAGCAGGAGGTCGAGCCCGAGCGCCGCCCGGCGGAGCGCGAGAGGCTGAACGCACTGGCGATGTTCGTCGAGGCGACCGGCTGCCGGCGGGCGATCCTGCTCCGCCATTTCGGCGAGGACCCGCCCGAGCATTGCGGCAATTGCGACAATTGCCTCGACCCGCCGGCATCGATCGACGTGACCGAGATCGCCCGCAAGCTGCTGTCGGCGGCATTCCGCACCGAGATGCGCTTCGGCGTCGGGCACCTCGCCGACGTGCTTGCCGGCAACGACAATGAGAAGGTACGCAGCTTCGGTCACCACCGATTGTCGGTGTTCGGCATTGCGTCGGCGGAAGAGCTGGCGCTGGTGCGACCGGTGGCGCGGGCGTTGATCGCGCGCGATGCGCTGCGCGCCGATGCCTATGGCGGGCTCAGCTTCGGCCCCGGAGCGCGGCCGATCCTCAAGGGCGAGCAGGAGCTGACCATCGCGGTGCCGCCGCCGCGCCGCCGCCGCGAGCGCAACCGCTCGCAAGGCCCGGCCGACCCTCTGTTCGAGGCGCTTCGCGAAGCCCGGCGGAAGCTCGCGACGGAAGCGGGCATCCCGCCCTACGTGATCTTCCACGATTCGACGCTGCGCGAGATCGCCGAGCGCAAGCCGGGCAACCTCGACGAGCTCAGCCGAATCCAGGGCGTCGGCGCGGTCAAGCTGGAGCGTTACGGTGAGGCGATGCTCGCGGCGCTTTCGGCCAACGGCTGAAATTCAGGCTTGCGCAAGGGCCGTGAGGGTTGTTGGACCTGAAGCCCTCAAATCGAACCCATCCCGGGGAGAGACATGATCCGCAAAATCTTCTTCGCGACTGCCGCAATGGCCGTCGTGGCCGCCGCTCCAGCCGGCGCTGCGCCACGCAAGGCGCGCCCCAACGCAACTGCGACGCTGCCCGCATCCAACCCCTTCGCCAAGCCGAGCACGCTGCCGTTCCAGACGCCGGACTTCTCGAAGATCAAGGACAGCGATTATCTCCCCGCGCTGCTCGCCGGGATGGCGGAGCAGAAGCGAGAGGTTCTGGCCATCGCCAACAACCCGGCGCCGCCGACCTTCAACAACACCTTGGTTGCGCTGGAGCGCTCGGGCGGGCTGCTCGAGCGGGCGAACCTCGCTTTCTCCGCGGTCAACGGCGCCAACACCAACGACGTGCTCCAGGCGACCGACACGAAGACGTCGCCGTTGTTCGCCGCGCACAACGACTTCATCTTCCTGAACGCCAAGCTGTTCGCCCGGGTGAAGCATTTGCACGACCGCCAGGCCGAGCTGAACCTGACCACGGAGCAGGCGAAGCTGCTCGACGTCTATTACAAGCAGTTCGTTCACGCCGGCGCCGAGCTTTCCCCGGCCAAGCAGGCAGAGCTGAAAGCGATCAACCAGCGCCTGAGCTCGCTGCAGACCGATTTCAGCCAGAAGCTGCTCGCCGCCGCCAAGGCCGGCGCCCTGCACGTCACCGACAAGGGCGCGCTCGCCGGGCTCAACGAGCAGCAGCTCGCCGCCGCCGAGCAGGCCGCGAAGGACCGCAAGCTCGCCGGCTACGTGATCCCGCTGATCAACACCACGCAGCAACCGTCGCTCGAATCGCTGACCGGCCATGCGACCCGGCAGCAGCTGTTCGACGCCAGCCTCAACCGCGCCGAGCACGGGGATGCCAACGACACCCGCGCGATCGTCAGCGAGATCGCCCAGCTGCGCGCGAAGAAAGCGGCGCTGTTCGGCGCCGCGAACTTTGCCGACTACAACCTCTACGACCAGATGGCGAAGGACCGCGCGACCGCGGTCGGCTTCCTCGACCGGCTCGCCCCGGCCGTGTCGGCGAAGGAGCGCTCGGAATGGGCCGACATCGTAGCGCTGGCCAAGTCGCAGGGCGCCACGTTCCAGCCGACCGCCGCCGACTGGAACTATTATGCCGAGCAGATCCGCAAGCAGCGCTACGCGATCGACAGCGATCAGCTGAAGCAATATTTCGAGTTCAACAAGGTGCTCACCGACGGCGTCTTCTATGCCGCCAACCAGCTCTACGGGCTCACCTTCACCGAGCGGAAGGACCTGCCCACCTGGAACCCGGACATGCGGGTGTTCGAGGTCCACGACAAGGACGGCACGGAGCTGGCGCTGTTCTACATCGACCCGTGGAAGCGCGACAACAAGAACGGGGGGGCGTGGATGTCCAACCTCGTCAACCAGTCGACCTTGCGCGGCACCAAGCCCGTCGTATTCAACGTCGAAAACTTCACCAAGCCCGCGCCCGGGCAGCCGGCGCTGATCAGCTGGGACGACGTGACGACGATGTTCCACGAGTTCGGCCA
>DASUXP010000083.1:0-8966 GCA_036377835.1 Sphingomicrobium sp.
GCGCCGACAGCTCGGAGCGGGTCTCGCCCAGCGCCTTATTCATCTCGCCGAGAATATGCGCGCGGCCTTCCTTCGCCTGGGCGAGGGCAGTGCGCATGATCTCCTCGGTGATGCCGGCGATCTTGATGTCCATCTGAAGGCTGGTGATGCCGTCGGTGGTGCCGGCGACCTTGAAGTCCATGTCGCCCAGATGGTCCTCGTCGCCGAGGATGTCGCTGATGACGGCAAAGTCCTTGCCCTCGAGGATCAGGCCCATGGCGATGCCCGCGACCGGGCGCTTCAGCGGAACGCCGGCGTCCATCAGCGCGAGGCTGCCGCCGCACACCGTCGCCATCGACGAGGAGCCGTTGGACTCGGTGATGTCGGAGAGGACGCGGACCGTATAAGGGAACTCCTCGACGCTCGGCAGCATCGGGTGAAGCGCGCGCCAGGCGAGCTTGCCGTGGCCGGTCTCGCGCCGCGACGGGGCGCCGAAGCGGCCCACTTCGCCGACCGAATAGGGCGGGAAGTTATAGTGTAGCATGAAGCGCTGATAGGAGAGGCCCTCCAGCCCGTCGATCATCTGCTCGGATTCCTTGGTGCCGAGCGTGGTTGAGACGATCGCCTGGGTCTCACCGCGGGAGAACAGCGCCGAGCCGTGGGTGCGGGGCAGGAAGCCGACGCTGATCTCGATCGGGCGTACGGTCTTGGTGTCGCGGCCGTCGATGCGGCGGCCTTCGTTGAGGATCGCGCCGCGGACGACGTCGGCCTCGATCGACTTCACCAGCTTGGCGGCGACAAGCTGCTCCTGCGGGTCGCTCTCGGCGAACGCCTCGGCGGCCTTGGTCCGCGCGGCGTTGAGCGCGGTCGAGCGCTCCTGCTTGTTGGTGAGCTTGTAGGCGGCCTCGACGTCCTTGCCGATGAGCTCCTTGAGCTTGGCCTTGATGCCGGCCTTGTCGGCGGTTGCGCTAAGCTCCCACGGCTCCTTGGCGGCCTGCTCGGCGAGCTTGATGATCGCGGCGATCACGTCCTGCATCGATTTGTGCGCGAACATGACGGCGCCGAGCATCTCCTCCTCGGACAGCTCCTTCGCCTCCGATTCGACCATCATCACCGCGTCGCGGGTGCCGGCGACGACGAGGTCGAGACGCCCTTCCACGACCTCGGCCTGGGTCGGGTTGAGGATATATTCGCCCTCATTGGAGAAGCCGACGCGGGCGGCGCCGATCGGGCCCATGAAGGGCACTCCGGAGAGGGTGAGGGCGGCCGAGGCGGCGATCATCGCCAGGATGTCGGGCTCGTTCTCGCCGTCGTAGGAGAGGACCTGCGCGATGACGAGGACCTCGTTGTAGAAGCCCTCGGGGAAGAGCGGGCGGATCGGCCGGTCGATGAGGCGGCTGGTCAGCGTTTCCTTCTCGGTGGCGCCGCGCTCGCGCTTGAAGAAGCCGCCGGGGATGCGGCCGGCAGCGGAGAATTTTTCCTGGTAGTGGACCGTCAGCGGGAAGAAGTCCTGGCCGGGCTTCACCGACTTGGCGGCGGTGACGGCGCAGAGCACCACGGTTTCGCCGAGGGTCGCGATGACCGCGCCGTCGGCCTGGCGGGCAACGCGGCCCGTTTCGAGCTTGAGGGTCTTTCCGCCCCACTCGATTTCGACAGTTTTCGTATTGAACATTTTCGTCCCTTCACCCCGCTCGCCCTATTGCGAACGGGACAGCAGTTGGACGGACATTCCGGTCCGTCAGCGGTTCGGGGCGCTTGCTGGCCCCTGGCGCCCCGCCGGATTGCGGGACTTTTGTTCCCCGGCGAAGGCCGGGGTCCAGAACTGGATCCTGAAACGAGTTCAGGATGACAAAACGCCGCCACGCGGGCGGCGTTTCGTCACTTGCGAAGGCCGAGCTTCGCGATGAGATCGGTGTAGCGCGTCTCGTCCTTGCGGCGGAGGTAATCCAGCAGCGAACGGCGCTGGTTGACCAGCATCAGCAGGCCGCGCCGCGAATGGTTGTCCTTGGCGTGGCTCTTGAAGTGCTGGGTGAGGTTGTTGATGCGCTCGGTGAGGATCGCGACCTGGACTTCCGGCGAACCGGTATCGCCCTTGCCCTGGGCATGTTCCTTGATCAGCGCTTGCTTGCGCTCGGCGGTAATCGACATCGTTTCACTCCTATTCTTCTTAAAGGTTGAACCCCCGGACGACCCTGAGGCCGTCGGCCGCGGCTTCGACCAAAGCGACCGGAGTTCCCTCCGAAGTCGCAAGGCTCAGCCCCGGCTTGGCGGGGAACCCGGACAGGCGCTGTCCATGGCGGAGCAGCTGGGCCTGTTCGGGGGTGACGGGGAGGGCCGGGATGTCGTCCAGCGCCGCTTGCAGCGGCAATACCGCCCGCGTCAGTTCGCGCGCCTTAGCGATTTCGGCGAGAAAGTCCAGCGAAACGGCTGAGTCCAGACCGAACGGGCCTGCGCGCGTGCGCCTGAGATAGGAAACATGGCCGACGGTTCCAAGCGCATGGGCGATGTCGCGGGTAAGACTTCGGATGTAGGTTCCCTTGGAGACGGTGGCGAGGAGCGAAGCCTCGTTGCCGCTCGCCGAGACCAGCCGAAGCTCCTTTACGGTCACGATGCGCGGGAGGAGCACGACCTCCTCACCCGCCCGAGCGCGAGCGTAAGCGGCCTTGCCGTCAAGCTTCAGCGCCGAATAGGCGGGGGGCACCTGCTCGATCTCCCCGATGAAGCGGGGGAGGGCCGCCTCAACTTGCTCGGCTGTCGGGACGACGTCGCTGGTCGCGACGGCCTCGCCTTCCGCGTCCAGCGTATCCGTCTCCTCGCCGAAGGCGACGGTGAAGGCATATTCCTTGGTCGCGTCGAGCATTCGGCCGGCGAGCTTGGTCGCTTCGCCCAGTGCGATGGGGAGGATTCCGCTGGCGAGCGGGTCGAGGGTGCCGCCGTGGCCGACCTTGGTCTTCGGCTCGCCGGCTTCGCGGAGCAGGCGCTTCACCGCGCTCACCGCCTGGGTCGAGCCGAGCCCGACGGGCTTGTCGAGGATGATCCAGCCGTTCAGGGACATCGGCCGCGCCTTAGTGGGTTTCGGGCGGGTTCCCAATCCTCACCACGACGCCGGGACGGATGGCCCGACGAGCGGCCTCGACCCAGCGCGAGAAATAGGCCGCATCGGTATAGACCGAGGGCGTGTCCTTGTAGCCGCAGCCCAGCGACCAGCTGGTGAGGCCGACCAGCTCTTCGCTGATGCTGCCGTAATTGCGGACGAGCGGACCGCCGCTGTCGCCGCGGCAGCTGAAGGTCGGAGCGCCACCGGTCGCGGCGACCGCCTTAGGCGTCACCAGGCACAGCATTCCGGGCCGCCACTTTCCTCTTACGCGCTTATTGCAGTCGGAAGCGGCGATCACCTCGAGCGGCGCGACCTGCAATTGCTGGGGATTGTGCTGGAGCTGATCCGACGTGCTCAGCAGGATGTTCGCCCCGGGAGCGACCGATTGGGTGTAGCCCCAGCCGAGCCCGGCAACGGTCGATCCGGCAGTTGGTGCGGCCACGCTGACCTTCAGCGAGCGAATGCCCAGGCGAACCGGCTCATCGGTTTTCAGGAGGAGGAGCGCGATGTCGTCGGGAAGCCCGCTGCCCTGGCCGGTGTAGCCTTGATGGATGGCCATGCCGACGATTGCGCGCGTTTCTCCGCCGCGCCCGAGGCGCAAGGAGCCGACGCGGACCCGGCGGTCGGTGAAGACCCTCGCTTCGTTGGGCGGAAGGAAACGTCCGGTTGCGACGCAATGCGCCGCGGTCAAGACGAGGTCACGGCCGATCATCGTTCCGCCGCACGCATGGGCGAGCTCTTCGGGAGTCCGTTCCGCGAGATGCTTCTGCTCTGCCGGCGGAAGGTTCTTGTCGGCCGCGATCTCCGCCGCCGTGTAGGGAAGGGTCGAGTAGAGCTCGACCATCCAGTCGGCATCGCCGCGGGTGACAGGGACACCGCCGCCCATGGCAGGGACCGGCTCATCCGGATCGCGCGACCGATTCTGGTCCTGGTAGGCGATGGCGATTGCGGAGAGTCCGGCCGTGGACGGCAGTGGCGGAGCGGTGGCAATGCACTCCGGATACAGCCGCACGAAACATGAGGGTGCAGACCCAAGGGACCTCCGCTGCGCGAACGGTGACGGATCGAAGGGCTGGCTCGATATCAGCACGATTTGGTGGGACTTGCCGGTCGCGCCTCTCTCCGCCGGCGGCACCAGCAACTGCTCTCCAGGTGCGAGCCGGACGACATTTTCCCCGCCCCGCAACGCAGTGACTTCGATGCCCAGGTTGGCCGACGTCGCGAGCACGGCAATATATCTCGCGTCGCCGGAACGATTGCGAACCGCGGTCGGCGCAAAGGCGGCTGTCGCGCTGACGCGTGGGGGCAGGCACTGGGCGGGGCGTTCCCTGTCCACTTTGCAGGCCTCGATCCCGCGTGGCGGCGTGCTGCCCAGGCCGATCAGCAGCTTCTGGCGCTGCAGCAGGGCCAGAACGCGCGGCAGTGCTGCTTGCGCTTCTCCCGACGCCAACCTGCCGAGGCGAACGACATTGAGGCTGGAACCGCCAACCGGGTCCAGCTCGGCGTAATCGTTGAGTTCATCGCCGGTCGTGAGGAGCAGGTCCGCCGGCTCGGCGATCTCGGCGATTCCGCTCGCGGTGACGGCGGAGCGCAGTTGCGGGAATTGGCTGTCGATCTCCGGAGCGATTCGCAGCGTGACCTTCGTCGGCGCCGCAGCACCTTCCCCGGCGCTGCCGAGAAAAATCAACGCTGCGAAGATATGCCGGAACAGAGCCTGCATGCCGATCCGCCCCCTGACGGCACGGGTACGATCGGCGGTGATGACAAGCAACCCGGCCAACCCTACGATGCTCCGTGATCCGGCGCTCTTCGGGGGAAGCCAGCGGATGGACCAGGAATCAGGCGAGAGCTTACCGTCGGGTCGCGAAGACTATGTCTTCATCAGCTACGCGCGGGCCGACGAGAAGGCCGCGCGAGCGATCATCCACATCATCCAGAAAGCCGGCTTCAATGTCTGGTGGGACGGGCTGATCCCAAGCGGCGAGCGGTTCAGCGCGAAGATCAGCGAGGCGCTCGAACGCGCGAAGGCCGTCGTCGTCCTGTGGTCGGCCAATTCGGGCAGGTCCAACTGGGTCCAGGACGAAGCATCCTTTGCGCGCGATCGCCAGCGGCTGGTCCCGATCTCGATCGACGGCAGCGAACCGCCGCTCGGCTTCCGCCAACTGCAGTCGGTGAATGTCTCGAAGGGACGCCTCCGCGCAAGCAACCCGGCCATGCATCGCGCGCTTCAGAGCATCGCGGACATGATGGACCGGCCGATATCGCCCGACGTTGCGAAAGGGGAAATCCGGATCGGGCGGCGGGCGGTCGTGGCGGGCGGGGCGGCTGTCGGCGTGGCGGCGCTCGGCCTTGGCGGGTGGCGGCTCCTTCGATCGAGCCCGGCCGAGGCCAACACCATCGCCGTGCTGCCTTTCGACAATCTCAGCGGCGATGCGGCCAAGGCGTATCTTTCCGACGGCCTCGCGGCGGAGCTCCGGGCAACGCTGGCCCGCAACCCGCTGCTGAAGGTGGTTGGCCAGGCTTCGTCCAACGAGTTCCGCAACCGCGACGAGGGCAGCCGCAGCATTGCCCGCAAGCTCGGGGTCGCCAACCTCGTCGATGGCAACGTCCTGACCGCAAGCGGCATGCTGCGGATCGGGGTCGAACTCATCGACGGCAGGTCCGGGTTCAGCCGCTGGTCGAACAAGTTCGAACTGCCGGTCGGCAACATCCTCCAGGTCCAGGACGACATTGCGACCGCGGTCGGAGCGGCGCTCGCGGTGCGCCTGAGCGACAAGGGCGCGGATTCTCCGGCGCGGAGCGGCGGGACGAAGAATGTCGCCGCTTTCGATGCGTTCCTGCGCGGCAAGGACCTGTTCGATTCTCAGCGCGACGAGGACAGCGACCGCGGCGCGTTGGCGCAATTCACCGAAGCGGTGCGCCTCGACCCGAATTATGCCGCCGCGCGAGCTGCGCGGTCGCGTGCGCTCGCGGTCATCGCCAACGCCTATGCCCAGGCGAGGGAGCGGAGGCCGATCTACGATGAAGCGGTTGCCGAGGCGAGGCGCGCGGTCGCCAGCGCCAAGGAATTCGCGGATGCCTACGCGGCGCTGGGCTATGCGCTGTTCTACGGCAAGCTCGACATCGTGGCCGCCGACGGCCCGTACGAACGAGCGCACGAATTAGGGGGCGGGAGCGCCGACGTACTGGGGCTCTACGCGATGTACCGCGCGCGACGGCGCCAGTTCGATCGCGCACTGCCCGCGATCGAGCGCGCCGCGTCACTCGACCCGCTCAATCCGACAGTGTTCAAGAGCCGTGGCCGCATCAAGTTCGCAGCCGGGGATTATGCCGCGGCAATCGACGCCGCCCGCCGGGCGCTCGAGCTCAACCCCAAGATCGGCGGAGCCCATGGCGACATCGGCAATGCCCTCTTGCTCGAGGGGCATATTGAGGAGGCAGCTGCCGAATTTGCTCTTGAAAAGGTGGGGCTGCTGGCGATTCCGGGCCGCGCCATCGTCGCCTTGCGCGAGCGGAAGGAAGCGGAAGCCAAACGCGCGTTCGACGAGCTGGTGCAAAGCGAGGGCGACAACGGGCTCTATCAGCAGGCTCAGGTCCTCGCCCAGTGGAACAAGGTTCCGGAGGCGCTGGATGCGCTAGAGAGGGCGCTTCGGGAACAGGATTCGGGGCTCGTCTACCTGCTCAGCGATCCGTTCCTCCAGCCGCTCAAGCAACAGCCGCGATTCAATTCACTTCTGCAACGATTGCATTTCGTCTAAGCAGCGGCGTTCCGCACTTCGGAGCGAAGGAGGGGGAAATGCGCAAATTGATGACTGGTCTGGCGATCGTTGGAATGGCCTCGATGATCGGGGCATGTTCCAAGCCCGCAAGCAACGAGGCGGCCAATGAAGCGGTCGCGAACGAGGCCATGCCGGCCGAGAACATGGCGACGGAAAATGCCGCGATGGACAATGGCGCCATGGCGAATGCCGACGCCACGGCCAACGAAGCCGCCTCCAACAACGCGACCGACCAGGGATCGACCGACCACGGTTCGACTGATCATTGATCCGAGGCACCGGCGAGCCGCCTGGCGGCCGCTCGCCGGGTCTCCCAGCCGGATAATCGCGACAAGGTTCAGGTCGCGACGCCGAAGATTCCCAGGATCGCGGTCGCGAGGCCGTTGACGATCGGGGAGACGACACGGGCGACGACGTTGAGCCGCGGCGAGATCATCGGCAGGACCAGCAGCAGGATCATCAGCACCAGCAGCGCATAACGGCCGATTCCGGCGAAGCTCCGCGCCAGCGGCGGCGGCAGCAGCCCCTGGACCACGTGGCCGCCGTCGAACGGCGGCACCGGGAGCAGGTTGAACACGCCGAGGAAGAGGTTGATGAGGATGAAATTGAGCGCGTTCTGCGCGACGAAGCGCGCGGCACCGTCTTCGGCGCCGCCCGACAGCGAGATCGTCGCGGACAGGATCGCCGCCCCGGCGAGCGCCAGCAGCAGGTTCATCCCCGGCCCGGCGAGGGCGACCAGCACCATGTCGCGGCGCGGGTTCCTCAGGCGCCGGTAGTCGACCGGTACCGGCTTGGCCCAGCCGAACACCGGCGCATGGGTGATCGCCAGCGCCATCGGCAGGAAGATCGTGCCGAACGGGTCGATGTGGCGAATGGGGTTGAGGCTGAGGCGCTTGCGCTCGGCGGCGGTCGGATCGCCGAGCCGGCGCGCGACGAGGCCGTGCGCGACCTCGTGGAACACGATGGCGATGACCAGCGGCACCAGCCACACGGCGATTTCATAGACGACGCTCATGAGGCTCCTATCGCCGGGCGAGGCCGAGGCTCAGCTGGCGCGCTTCGCCCTCGCGCAGGCGCTGAAAGAAATGCTTGCGGCACAGCGCGACATAGCGGTCATTGCCGCCGATCTCGGTCTGCGCTCCGGCCGCGACGGCATGGCCTTCGGCATCGACGCGCAGGTTCATCGTCGCCTTGCGCCCGCAGTCGCACACGGCCTTCAGTTCGACGAGCGAATCCGCGAGCGCGAGAAGAGCGGCGGAGCCGGGGAAGAGCTTGCCCTGGAAGTCGGTGCGGAGGCCGTAGCAGAGCACCGGGATGCCGAGGCGGTCGGCGACCTCGCACAACTGAAGCACGTGCTTCTGGGTGAGAAACTGCGCCTCGTCGACAAGGATGCAGTCGACCTTGCGCCGCTTCAGTTCCTCGCCGATCGCGGCGAACAGGTCGACACTTTCGTCATAGGCGTGGGCCGGAGCGGAGAGGGCGATGCGCGATCCGATGGTCCCGGCGCCGGCGCGATCGTCGAACGAGGCGGTCCACAGCATCGTCTCCATGCCGCGCTCGCGATAGTTGAAATCGGCCTGCAGAAGCGTGGTCGATTTCCCCGCGTTCATTGCCGCATAGTAGAAATAGAGCTTGGCCACGGCTGATCTTGTAGCCCCGAGTTGCGGTCGGTCTAGCCGCCTCCGATCATCTCCTCGCAAACTCTGCATACATTCGATCCGACGGAAATTTTGCGGGTCCGTCCCTTTCGTCGATTCGAACAGAACCCGGCAAAATGGCGCCAGTCTCCGCATCCGAGATCATCCAGAAAGGCTTCCATCGCTCGTTCCGCGGTACAGGACCGTATTCGTTTTGACTCATGCACGCGTCGGTGCGGGTGACGAACAGCCACGCGATCCGCTTGCCATCGGACGACCAGCCGGCGGTTTCGCCGTTGACGAAATCCCATTTGACCTTGCGGAGACATGGCGAAACTCGCCTCGCTTCTTCCGCCGCAGGCGCGGTTAGATCATGCAGAATGACGCGATCTGGTCCGATCTCATAAACCTCCGGCCGGTCCATGAACGACCCGACGTGGCGATCGACCAAAAACCAGTTCGACCGCGGCAACC
>DASUXP010000084.1:0-4261 GCA_036377835.1 Sphingomicrobium sp.
GCCGACAGCGCATCCTTGGCGTCCTTGAGCTCCGCCATCCGCGCTTCGAAGGCCTTGTCGCGCTCAGCCTGTGCGGCTCTCAAGGCCGCCAGTTCCTGGACCGCGGCACGGCTGGAATCGCGCTCCTTCACCACCTCGTCGAGCTGGAGCCGCAGCGTTTCGACGGTCTGTTTTGCCCCGGCCGCGGTGCGGCTGCCGAACAGCCAGCCGAGAAGCGCGCCAAGTCCCAGGGCCACCACGACGAACAACAATGCGGTCGCGTTCATCGACCAACTCCAGCAGGAACAGAAAGAGAACTTTACGGCGATTTTCCTTCGCCGACAATAGGAACCGCGCTAACCGGCGCTTGTTCTCCACAGGAATCTCGCGAGGAGCCGCCATGTCCATCCGCAAAATGATCGCCTTGCACCCCGAGGTGCGCGGGCACGTCAACCAGCCGCTCGGCGATGCCGTCCACCACGCCATGTATTGCGCGAAGATGTGCCGCAGCTGCGCCGACGCCTGCGTCGCAGAGCGTGTGGACATGGACCAATGCATCCGCCTGTGCCTCGATTGCGCGGACGTCTGCGACGCCGCGGCGAACATCGGCCTGCGGCAGTCCGGGGAAAACGGTCAGGTCGTGCGAGAGATTCTCGAGCTTTGCGCCCGCGCCTGCGATTCCTGCGCCGCCGAGTGCGAGAAGCACGAGCACGAGCATTGCAAGCTGTGCGCGCAGATGTGCCGCGAATGCGCCGAGGATTGCCGCAACGCCGCGGCCTCCGTCGGCGAATATGCCTGATGCGGCGGGCCGCCGCCATCCTGCTGCTGGCCGCGATGGGCGCGTGCGGTGAGCCCCAAGCCTCGTCGAATGGCGCATCTTCGCAGGAGAATGCACCGGCGCAAGTTGCGACTTCGTCCGAAAATAAGCCTGCAACTGCTGAAAATATAAATGAAATAGAGATTAATGCTACAGCCACTCCGGGGTCCGCCGAGAAGGGTGCGCTTCCCCCCGCGAGCCGGCCGCTCCGTTTCGTTGGCAGCTGGGCAACGAGCGAGGCGAATTGCAGGGACAAGGCCTGGCTGTTCACTGCGACCGGGCTCGACACTCCCGCGGGCTCGCAGTGCCGCTTCACCAATATCGAAAAGGTGCCTGGCGGTTATGACATTGCGGCGCGATGCACGGCCGAGGCGCCGCCGGTCGACGACCGGATCACCCTGCGCTTCGCCGAATCGGCCAGGGCCATGCTGTTCCAGTCCAGGTCGATCGCCGACGCAGGGCTGATCTACTGCGGGACGTGACGGGACAATGCCGTCATCCCGGACCTGATCCGGGGCCTGCTTTCTTTGCACGATCGGAAAACAAGCGGATCCTGGCCGAGGTCGGGATGACAGGACAAGCGCACCGGCCTGGTCAGGCGGCCTTCAGCCCCTGCTCCTTGCGCAGCTTGGCCAGCTTCTTGAGGATCATCTCGCGCTTCAGCCGTGAGAGATGGTCGATGAACAAGACGCCGTTCAAATGGTCCATCTCGTGCTGCAGGCAGGTCGCCAGCAGCCCCGTGATCTCCTCGTCGCGCGGCTTGCCGTCGAGATCGAGCCAGCGGGCGCGAATGCGGTCCGGACGATCGACCTCGGCATATTGATCGGGGACCGACAGGCAGCCCTCCGTGTAAGGCACTTCCTGGTCCGAATGCTCGACGATCTCCGGGTTGATGAACACCCGCGGGTCCTTGACCGGCGGGCTCTCGGGGTCCTCGGGGTTCGCCGGCTCCTGGAGGTCGATGACCAGGATTCGCCTGGGCACGCCGACCTGGATGGCGGCGAGGCCGATCCCGGGCGCCGCGTACATTGTCTCGAACATGTCGGCGACCAGCGCGCGCACCTCTTCATCGACCGCCTCGACGGGCGAGGAAATCTGCCGCAGGCGCGGATCGGGGACTTCGACGATGGGTAGCAGGGCCATGGGCAGAATTTAGTGTTTTAGAGCCGCGGCTTCAAGCAATCGGGCGGCGCGCGCGAAGGGCCTGGGCCAGCGTCCCCTCGTCGAGATAGTCGAGTTCGCCCCCCACAGGAAGCCCGTGCGCCAACTGGCTGAGTCGTATAGGAAATCCTTCTAGCCGCTCGGCGAGATAATGCGCCGTCGTCTGGCCTTCGAGGGTCGCGTTCATGGCGAGGACGACTTCCTCGATCCCGCCGCCGGAGACGCGGTTGACCAGCTTGTCGATGCCGAGATCCTCTGGCCGGACCCCCTCCAACGCCGACAGGCGTCCGCCGAGCACGTGATAACGGCCGGGGAACAGTCGCGACCGGTCGAGCGCCCAGAGATCGGCGACCTCCTCGACCACGCACAGCATCTTCTCGTCGCGCCGTGGGTCGCGGCAGATCGAGCACGGGTCGGAGGTGTCGACATTGCCGCACACCGAGCAGGTCGAGAGCTTGTCTGCGACCTGGCGGAGCGCGGCGAGCAGCGGCTGGAGCGCCGTCTCGCGCTTCTTCATCAGGTGCAGCACGGCGCGCCGCGCCGAACGCGGGCCCAGGCCGGGGAGCCGCGCGAGGGCCTGCGACAGCGCTTCGATCTCCTGCGACGCCATGACCCTCCCATACCGTTCGGGCTGAGCTTGTCGAAGCCCTGCCCTTTTTCTTTCGATGGCGCGAAGTAGAAGGACAGCCCTTCGACAGGCTCAGGGCGAACGGTTTTGCGCATAATCTTCATGGGATCGCCGGACTTCGCGGTGCCGAGCCTCAATGCCCTCGTCGAGGCAGGGCACCGGGTGGTCGCGACCTATTGCCAGCCGCCGCGGCCCGCCGGGCGCGGCAAGGCCGAGCGCAAGACCGCCGTGCACGAGCGGGCGGAGGAACTCGGAATCGAGGTGCGCACGCCGAAGACCCTGCGCGATGAAGAGGAGCAGGCGCGATTCCGTGCGCTGGACGCCGATCTCGCGGTCGTCGCGGCCTATGGGCTGATTCTGCCCAAGCCGATCCTCGATGCGCCCAAGGGCGGCTGCATCAACGTCCACGCCTCCCTCCTCCCCCGCTGGCGCGGCGCCGCGCCGATCCAGCGCGCGATCCTCGCGGGAGACGAGATCAGCGGCGTGACCATCATGCAGATGGACGAAGGCCTCGACACGGGTCCCATGCTCCTCAAGCGCGAGCTCGACATAAAAGGCAAGAGTGCCGGGCAAATCACGGAAGAACTGTCGAATCTCGGTGCGAGCGCGCTGGTCGAGTGGCTGCGCCATCCAACGCCCCCGGACGACCAGCCCGCTGACGGCGCGACCTATGCCGCGAAGATCGACAAGGCCGAGGCGCGCATCGACTGGCGCCTCCCCGCCGGACAGGTTGAGCGCCAGGTCCGTGCCTTCGACCCGGTGCCCGGCGCCTGGTTCGACGCGAACGGCGAGCGGATCAAGCTGCTGGAGGCGGTGGTCGGCAGCGATGCCGCGGGCGAGCCGGGCGAGGTCCTCGACGATTGCCTCAATATCGCGTGTGGAGAGGGTTACATTCGACCGCTGAAGGTACAGCGGGCCGGGCGCGGGGCGATGACCGCAGGCGAGCTTCTGCGTGGATTCCCAATCCCGAAGGGGACCGTCCTGCAGTGACCCGCTGGCGGCTGACCATCGAATATGACGGCACGCCGTTCATGGGCTGGCAGCGGCAGGACCATGGTCCCTCGGTGCAGCAGGCGCTCGAGGAGGCGCTGCAGCGGATGACCGGCGAGCAGGCGGTCTTGACCGCAGCCGGGCGCACCGACGCCGGAGTCCATGCGCTCGCGATGGCCGCGCATGTTGACGTCATGAAGTCACTCACTCCGCACCGGCTGCGCGAAGGGCTGAACGCGCTGGTGCGGCCGCAGCCGATCTCGATCCTTGAGGCCGCCGAGGTGCCCGACGACTGGCACGCGCGCTTCTCCTGCCTCGGCCGCCGCTATCTCTACCGAATCCTCAACCGCCGCGCTCCGCCCGCGCTGGACTCGGGCAAGGTCTGGCACATCGCGGTCCCGCTGGACGTGGCCGCGATGAGCGCGGGCGCGGCGATGCTGGTCGGGCGCCGCGACTTCACCACCTTCCGCTCGGTCCATTGCCAGTCCGACAGCCCGGTGAAGACGCTGGACAGCCTCACGGTTGAGCGCATCGGCGAGGAAATTCACGTCCGCGCCGCCGCCCGCAGCTTCCTCCACCACCAGGTGCGCTCGATGGTCGGCTGCCTCGCGCTGGTCGGCCGCGGGCAATGGCGTCCGGAGGACATCGGCAAGGCGCTCGAGGCGCGGGACCGCTCGGCGCTGGGG
>DASUXP010000085.1:0-5876 GCA_036377835.1 Sphingomicrobium sp.
CCCATGCTCTATTTCGCGACCCATTATCTCGACGTCGACGGCGGCATCCAGGTCACCGGAAGCCACAACCCGGCCGACTATAACGGGTTCAAGCTCCTCCTGAAGGGCCGCTCGGTCTTCGGCGCCGAGATCCAGGACATCGGCCAGCGCGCGGCGGCCGGCGACTGGAGCTCGGGCGCTGGAACCGTCGAAGAGGTCGACATCCGCACCGCTTATGTCGAGCGGCTGCTGCAGGACTTCTCGGGGCATGCGTTCCACGTCGGCTGGGATGCCGGCAACGGCGCCGCCGGGCCGGTCCTCGACATGCTCGTCGAGCGGCTCCCCGGCCACCATCACGTCCTCTTCAGCGAGGTCGACGGCACTTTCCCCAACCATCATCCTGACCCAACCGTCGAGGCCAACCTTGCCGACTTGAAGGGGCTGGTCGAGCGCGAAAGCCTCGATTTCGGAATCGCCTTCGACGGCGACGGTGACCGCATCGGCGCGGTCGACGGCAAGGGCCGCGTGATCTGGGGCGACCAGCTGCTGATGATCCTCGCGGAAGCCGTGCTCCGCGACGAGCCCGGCGCGACGATCATCGCCGACGTCAAGGCGAGCCAGACCCTGTTCGACCGGGTCGCCGAGCTCGGCGGCGAGCCCTTGATGTGGAAGACCGGCCACAGCCTGATCAAGTCGAAGATGAAGGAGACCGGCGCGCCGCTCGCCGGCGAGATGAGCGGCCACATCTTCTTCAAGCACCGCTGGTACGGCTTCGACGACGCGCTCTACGCGGCGGTGCGGCTGATCGAGGCGGTGTCGCAAAGCGGCCGGAGCCTGACCGAGATCATGGATTCGATGCCCAAAAGCGTCGCCACTCCCGAAATGCGCTTCCAGGTCGACGAGCCGCGCAAGTTCGCCATTGTCGAAGAAGTCCGCGACCGCCTCGCCAGCGACGGCGCCAAGGTCGATGCCACCGACGGCGTCCGCGTCAGCACCGCCGACGGCTGGTGGCTGCTGCGCGCCTCCAACACGCAGGACGTCCTGGTAGCGAGAGCCGAGGCGAAGGATCAAGCCGGAGTCGACCGCCTCGTTGCCCAGATCGACGGCCAGCTGGCGAAATCGGGCGTGCGGCGGGTCGAGGCCGTTCATTAGCCCAGCGCTCATCCCGTGACGCGCACCGCGCCTTGTTGTATGACGGCGGCATGCTGAACCGGGTTGCGGAGAGTGGCGAGCGCGAACGGCTCCAGCTCATGTTCGAACGCGCGCCGGGCTTCATGGCGTTGCTCGAAGGCGAGGATCACCGCTTCGCCCTCGCGAACGCCGCCTTCACCGATCTCGTCGGCGAGGGCGACGTCATCGGCAAGCCGCTGGCGGAAGCGCTTCCGGAGCTTGCCAGCCAGGGCCTGGTCGACCTTCTCGACGAGGTCGCTTTCTCGGACCAGCCGTTCGTCGGGCGCCCGATCACCCTGCGCCTGCCGCGGCCCGACGGCTCGCTCGAGGAGCTGCTGCTCGACATCGTGCTGCAGCCGCTCCCCGACGGCGGCGGGATCTTCCTCCAGGGCCATAACGTCACCGAGGACAAGAAGAGCGAGGAGATGCGCCTCGCCCATACTCGCGTGCTCGAGATGGCCATCGCCGACAGCCCGCTCGAGGAGACGTTGAGCGAGCTGATCCAGATCGTCGAATCGACCTCGCGCACCGGCGTGCTCGGTTCGATCCTGCTGCTCGACCGCGACGGCAAGCATTTGCGCCACGGCGCCGCGCCGAGCCTGCCCAGCGCCTACAGCGAGGCCATCGACGGCGCCGAGATCGGGCCTTGCGCCGGCTCCTGCGGGACCGCGGCTTATTCCGCCGCGCCTGTGTTCGTTTCCGACATCGAGAACGACCCGCTCTGGGCCGACTACAAGGCGGTCGCCTTGACCCATGGCCTTCGCGCCTGCTGGTCGACTCCGATCATGACCCGCGGCCGCAAGGTGCTCGGCACCTTCGCCATGTATCACCGCGAGCCGCGCGAGCCGACCGTCCGCGACCTCGCCCTGGTCGACCTCATCACCCAGACTGCGGCCCTCGTCATCGACCGCGAACGCGCCCGAGCCGCGCTCCGCAACATCGCGAGCATGACGGGCTGATCGCCCTAATGATGGCCCATCGCCGCGAGCATCTGGGCGATCTTGCGGACGAGCGCGGCCTGCCGTTCGACCCCCGTCTTCTCGAAAACGGCCTTGAGGTGGGTCTTCACGGTATTGGGTGAGACGCCGAGCCGTTCCGCGGCTTCCGCGACGCTGTCGCCCTCCCAAACCCGCGCAGCGACCGCAGCTTCCGCCTGGGTGAGGCCGAGTCCCTCGGCGATCAGCTCCTCGACCGGCTGGTCGTCCTTCTCGGGATCGTGGACGAACAAGGCGATGGTCGCGAGCTCGCCGACCCCGAAGGACGAGGCGACGACCGGGGCCACCGGAAGCGCCCGGATCACCAGCTCGGGCCGCCCCGACGGCCGCGGCAGGCGCAGCGCCGGGCGCGGCTGCAGGCTGGCGCCGCGCGCCGCGCGATCCGCCTCGCTGATCATCTGCCGCAGGCGTTGCGTGTCCGCCGGATAGGCGCCGCGAAGCTCTCCGTGCGTGACGCTCAGCCCGTCCCGCGCGTCGAGCAGGCGCTGCGCCTCGGCATTGGCATGGACCAGGTGCCCGCTGCCGGCGAGCAGCAGCACGCCATGATCGAAGCGGTCGAGCATCAGCGCGCCGCTGCGGGCGATGGCAAACTGGTGCCGGAGCTTCAGCGCGCCGAGGATGTGCGGGCCGAGCGCGCGGGCGAGCTGCGTGTCATGCTCCGCGAAATCGCCCGAGGCGGCCGGTCGCACCAACGTCAGGCTGAGCGCGCTCGCCGAGTCGGCCAGCAGCACCATCGCCATCGCATGCTCATGCCCGGCCGGCGCGATCGCGTGGATGTAAATCGGGCTCGAGCGATAGGCCTCCGACGCCAGGTGCCGGCTGAGAACGATGGGCCGCATGATCGTTCCCATGGGATCGGCGCGCAAGGCAGAGCTCACCGTCGCGTAGATCGGATTGGCCTCATGTCCCGCCAGCTCGCCGTTGACCAGCTCGATCCATTGCGGGTCGACGCGATGCCCCGACAGCTCGAAGCCGCTGCCGCTGCGCTGCGTCGTTCCAAGAAAGATGCCGGCGCCGCCGAACGCGTCGCTCATCCGGTCGAGCGCGGCGAGCCAGTGCTCATCGTCGATGGCGCCCTCGTGTAGAGCCGCGATCAGGGCATAGAGCTCCTCCATGCTCGCGGAAGCTATTCGCCCACCCGCACGGACCCGTCACCCGAACGGGTGATCTGCCGATTCCCGTTTCCAACCATCCTTCGCTCCTCACTCGAACAGGGGAGAAGTGGGATGATGACCAAAATCGGAAGCATTGCCAGCCTGTTGGCGCTGGCGATCATAAGCGCTCCGGCCGCTGCGAGCCCGCGCGATGCAGCCTTTGCGACCAGCGGCGACCAGCCCGTAAGCCGGACGATGATGTTCGGCGGCGCCACCTTCCGCATGAATCTCGACGGCAAGAAGACCAGCCGGCCGGAGTTCGCCATGCGGCTCACCGGCGCCGTCCAGGATCGCGGGAGTGCCATTCGCTTCGGCGACGGCCTCGCCTTCGGCACCGCGGCGGGCGGCAAGATGCGCATGACCCTCGCCGGCCAGGACAGCCGCGTCCTCGGCAAGCGTCTCGGCATGAGCGGCGGCGCGACCGCCGCGCTGATCGTCGGCGGGATCGTGCTGGTCGGCGGCGCCGTCCTGCTCGCCACCCAGGGCATGGGGGACGCCGCCTCCGCCGGGTTCGACGACGACGATTGAGACCGTGAGCTCCTCCGCGCCACGCAGCAGCGCGGAGGACTGCCGTCAGTCATCTTCGTCCTCGTAGCCGACCAGGTTCAGCTCGCACGCCTTGATCTGGCGGGTCATGCACCAATGCTTGAGCGCTTCCTCGCGGCCGTGCGTGATCCACACCTCGGTCGGCTCCAATTCGCTGATGGTCATGGTGAGCTCGTCCCAGTCGGCGTGGTCGGAGATCACCAGCGGCAGCTCGACGTTGCGCTGGCGGGCGCGCTGGCGGATTCGCATCCAGCCCGAGGCCATCGCGGTCACCGGGTCGGGCAGCCGCCGCGACCAGCGGTCGTTGAGCGCGCCCGGCGGGGCGATCACGACATGGCCGGCCATCTCCGCCTTGGTCGCTGAGCCGGCATGGCGCAGCGCGCCGAGCTGCACGCCGAAGCTTTCGTAAAGTTGGTTCAGCCGCTCAATCGCGCCGTGGAAATAGATGGGGTCGTGATGCCCCCGCCCGCGCAGCTCGGCGATGATCCGCTGCGCCTTGCCCAGCGCATAGGCGCCGACCAGTACGCAGCGGCTCGGGTCGGAATGCAGCCGGTGCAGCAGCCGGTCGATCTCGCTCCCGGTGTCGGGATGGCGGAACACCGGCAGGCCGAAGGTCGCCTCGCTGACGAAGATGTCGCACGGCACCGGCACGAAGCAGGCGCAGGTCGGGTCGGGGCGGCGCTTGTAATCGCCCGAGACCACCACGCGCTCTGCCCCGAGGGAAGTGACATGTTCGAGCACGATCTGCGCGCTGCCGAGGACGTGGCCGGCGGGGACGAAGCGCACGTCCACCTCGCCGACGCGGACCGTCTCGTCATATGCGATGCCCTGGCCGTTCTGCGGGCCGCAGCGCACCTCCATGATCGCCAGCGTCTCCGCCGTCGCCAGCACCGCGCCGTGTCCACCCCGCGCATGGTCGGAATGACCGTGGGTGACCAGGGCGCGCGCCTTGGGCTGCGAGGGGTCGATCCACGCATCCGCCGGCCGCACGTAAATCCCTTCGGGGTGGGACTCGATCCAGGAACCCAATCGCGCCATTGGGAGATATATAGGCGAACAGCGGGACGGTTCCGCCGGAGGACAGGGCAAATGGACGAAACCCAATTCTGGATCATCAGCATCATCGCCCCGGCGGTCCTGCTCATCGTCCTCGTCTGGCTGGTGATGCGGCGGCGCTCGACCGGCAAGACCGGCCGCACCGAGCAGGCGACGCACGAGCTCTACAATGAGGAGGAGCAGCGCCGCCGCGAGGGGACTGACGACCTCTGAGCAGCCTCCCGCCAGCGGTCCAGCAATGGTTCGAGTCGAAGGGCTGGACGGCGCGGCGGCACCAACTCGAAATGCTCCAGCTCGCCCGCCGCGGGCGAAGCGCCCTGCTCGTCGCCGCCACGGGCGCGGGCAAGACCCTCGCGGGCTTTCTCCCCACCATCTGCGAATTGGCGGAGCTCCGTTCTTCCGTTCGCCCTGAGCCTGTCGAAGGACTGTCCTCCCCCCCTTCTGGAAGGAAAAATGCAGCCCTTCGACAAGCTCAGGGCGAACGGCTGGAGGATGTCGGCCTCCACACCCTCTACGTCTCGCCCCTCAAGGCGCTGGCGGTCGACGTGCAGCGCAACCTCATCGCCCCGATCGAGGAGATGGGCCTGCCGATCCGGGTCGAAACGCGCACCGGCGACACGCCGTCGGACCGCAAGGCGCGGCAGCGGATCAAGCCGCCGCACGTGCTCCTCACCACCCCCGAATCGCTCAGCCTCCTGCTCAGCTACCCCGAGGCCGTGGCGATGTTCGCGGGCCTGAAGACGATCGTAGTCGACGAGCTCCACGGCTTCGCCAAGGAAAAGCGCGGCGACCTCCTTTCGCTATCGATGGCGCGGCTGCAAAAGCTCGCGCCCGGCCTTCGCCGCGTCGGCCTGTCGGCAACGATCAGCGACCCCGACGCCTACCGCTCGTGGCTCGCGCCCGATGCGGACATGGAGCTGGTCGACCTGGTGATCGGCGACCCCGGCGCGGAGCCGGACCTCACGATCCTCATCCC
>DASUXP010000086.1:0-4096 GCA_036377835.1 Sphingomicrobium sp.
CCGAACGCCGCGCTTCGCCTTCGCCAGATTCTCGCGCGACAGGATGTTGCGGGTCTGCTCGGTCAGCGGCGTGTGCAGGGTGATGAAGTCGGCGCGGGCGAGCAATTGGTCGAGATCGGCCTTCTCGACGCCGAGGTCGACCGCCCGTTCCGGAGTCAGGAAGGGATCGTAGGCGATCACCTTCATCCTGAGGCCGAGCGCGCGGTCCGCGACGATCGAGCCGATATTGCCGCAGCCGATCAGCCCGAGCGTCTTGCTCGTCAGCTCGACGCCCATGAAGCGGTTCTTCTCCCATTTGCCCGCCTGGGTGCTCTGGTTGGCGTCGGGGATCTCGCGGGCGAGCGCGAACAGCATCGCGATCGCATGCTCGGCGGTGGTGATCGAATTGCCGAAGGGTGTGTTCATGACGACGATCCCGCGGGCCGAAGCGGCGGGGACGTCGATCGTGTCGACGCCGATCCCCGCGCGGCCGATCACCCTCAGCCGCGGCAGCGCGGCGTCCATGATCGGCGCGGTGACCTTGGTCGAGCTGCGCACCGCGAGGCCATCGTAATCGCCGATGATCGCGGCCAGTTCATCTACGGCGAGGCCCGGCTTCTCATCGACCTCGATGCCGCGCTCGCGGAAAATCGCGGCCGCCCGCGAGTCCATCTTGTCGGCGATCAGGACTTTGACGAGGTCGCTCATTTCACCCGCTCCCACGCCCGGTCGAGCCACGGTGCGAGCGCCTCGATGTCCGCCGTCTCCACCGTGGCCCCGCACCAGATCCGCAGCCCCGGCGGAGCATCGCGGTAGGCGCCGATGTCATAAGCCGCGTTTTCCTCCTCGAGCAGCCTGACGATGGCCTTCTGCCGCGTGCGGTTCGCCGCCTCGTCGGACCGGTCGCTGAACTGCAGGCAGACCGACGTGTTCGAACGGACCGCGGGCTTACTCGCGAGATGCTCGATCCAGCCGGCGCCTTGCACCCACCGGTCCAGCGCGGCCGCATTGGCATCCGCCCGGTGGATCAGAGCGTCTAGGCCGCCGAGCCTCTCGGCCCAGTCGAGCGCGAACAGCCAGTCCTCGACGCACAGCATCGATGGCGTGTTGATTGTCTCACCACGGAAGATGCCCTCGATCAGCTTGCCGCCCTTGGTGAGACGGAAGATTTTCGGCAGCGGTCGCTGTGCCGGCCCGCTCTCCAGCCGCTCGACCGCGCGGGGGCTGAGGACCAGCATCCCGTGCGCGGCCTCGCCGCCGAGGGCCTTCTGCCAGCTGAAGGTCCCCACATCGATCTTCGGCCAGTCGATGTCTTGAGCGAAGGCCGCCGAGGTCGCGTCGCAGATGGTGAGACCGGTGCGGTCCGCGGCGATCCAGTCCGCATCGGGCACCCGCACCCCGCTGGTCGTGCCGTTCCAGGTGAAGACGATATCGCTCGCCGGGTCGATCCCGCCGAGATCGCAGATTTCGCCATAGTCCGCCGTGCGGACCTCGGCGTCGAGCTTGAGCTGCCTGGCGACGTCGGTCACCCAGCCGGCGCCGAAGCTTTCCCAAGCGAGCATCGTGACGGGACGCGGTCCCAGAAGCGACCAGATCGCCATTTCCATCGCCCCGGTGTCGGAGGCGGGGACGATGCCCAGCCGATAGTCCGCCGGTAGCCGAAGCAGCGCATGGGTCCGCTCGATCGCTTCGGCCAGCCGCGCCTTGCCGAGCGCGCCGCGGTGCGAGCGGCCGAGCGCATCGGTGCCGAGCAGCGACGGGTCCCAGCCTGGCGGCTTGGCGCAAGGGCCCGACGAGAAATGAGGGCGCGCCGGTTTGGCGCTCAGTCGATTCATCAATCACTCTCCTTGCAGAGAGCACGCGGCGCGTTGGGACGCCGTGGCCCGCTCGCGGTTCTAAGCCGCGATGCGGGATCGGCAAGGCGGCGCGAAAGATTCGCGGTGCTGAGTCTCTGCCGGACGCGATGCTGCAGTGCACAAGAGCTTGAATTTCCTTGGAGACGAGGCCGTAACGACCGCCTTTGAACGATTCACCGCAGTTACCCAGCGGTTCATCCCTCCAGGGGAACCCCAAGGTTGAAATCGTTAACCATTCGGGGACAGTCCTTCCTTGCCGGCATGCGGTGGGCAACCGCTGACCGGCAGTGGGGGCTGGGGAGCTCCTGACTTGAACGGCAACGGTCGCGGCACGCGTCACTGTGTGCAGCGGGAGCTTTTGGAGCGGGAATCAGATGGCGCAAGTTCTTGGCGTGACCGGGGCGTTGTTCCGCGATCGCGATTTCTTCATCCACGACGGCTCCAGGCTTCGCCGCTTCCGTATCTCCGCCCCTGTCCAGGCGGTCTTTTTTTTGGCGCTGATGGCAACCGTCGCCTGGGCGAGCTACGCGACCGCCCGGTTCGTCTCCGTCCCCGGCCAGCCGTCGGCTGCCGCGCTTTCCTCCAATGATTATTCCGCCCAGGTCGCTCAGCTCACCGCCGAGACGGAGCGCAAGGTCAAAGCGATCGAGCAGCGCCAGCTGGCGCTCGCCGAAGCGCTCGCCGGCGAGAATGTCGACGCAGAGTCGCTGAAGCGCCTCGGCTTCTATCCCGCCAAGGGCGGCGAGGAAGGCGTCGGCGGCCCGTTCGAGAGCGCCGGCAATCCGACGTTCAAGGCTTTGTTCAACAGCTGGAAGAAGCTCGACCAGCTGCAGGACGGCGTGATCGCGATCCCCTCCGACAAGCCGGTCAAGCAGGCCGCGTTCACCAGCTCGTTCGGAGTCCGCTCAGACCCGTTCCGCGGGGGCTCGGCGATGCACCCCGGGATCGACCTCGCCGGACCGACCGGCACGCCGATCTACGCGACGGCCGAGGGCACCGTGCTTCGCGCCGGCTGGAACTCGGGCGGTTACGGCAACCTCATCGAGATCGACCATGGCCGCGGGATCACCACCCGCTTCGGCCACCTCTCCGCTATCCTCGTCCGCGCCGGCGACCACATCACCCGCGGGCAGCAGATCGGCCGCATGGGCTCGACCGGCCGCTCGACCGGCAGCCACCTGCACTATGAAGTGCGCATCGACGGCCGCGCCGTGAACCCGATCCCCTTCATGAAGTCGACCGACTACGTCCTCGCGATGCAGAAGCGCGCCAATGCCGCGCCGATGGAATCGCTGGCGATCGGCGGCCCGGGCAGCGGCGGCAAGCGCTAATATTGCCCCTGCCGGTCCGGCTTCCTATCTCGCTCGCGTGAGCGAACCCGACATCATTCTCACCCCCAATGCGGCGAAACGCGTCGCGTGGATCGCCAAGCGCCAGTCGAAGCCCGCCATCCTGCGACTCGCCGTCGACGGCGGCGGCTGCGCCGGCTTTACCTACACCTTCGAGCTCGGCACGCGCCAAGCGGGCGATGCGGTCGCCGAGACCGATGGCGTGGAGCTCGTCGTCGATCCCGTGAGCCTCGATCTCGTCCGCGGATCGGCGGTCGATTTCGTCGAGGACCTGGGCGGAGCGGCCTTCCGCGTGACCAATCCCAACGCCCAGTCCGGCTGCGGCTGCGGATCGAGCTTCTCGGTCTAGCGCCGAGCCGCTAGGGCGGCGCCATGAAGCTCGCCACGTTCAACATCAACGGCATCCGCGCGCGCATGCCGCGGCTTCTCGAATGGCTCGAGCGCGAGCGGCCCGACATCGCCTGCCTGCAGGAGTTGAAATGCGCCGACGAGGTGCTGCCGATCGGCGACATCGAGGCGGCGGGCTACAATGCGGTGTGGCACGGCCAGAAGGGCTTCAACGGTGTCGCGATCCTCGCCAAGGATTCGTCGCCCGAACTCCGGCGAGTGGGCCTTCCCGGCGACCCCGACGACAGCCACAGCCGCTACATCGAGGCCGAAGTGAATGGGTTGGTGGTCGGCTCGCTCTATCTCCCCAACGGCAATCCGGTCGGAACCGAGAAGTTCGACTACAAGCTGAGGTGGATGGAGCGCCTTTGCGCCCACGCGGCCGAGCTGATCGAGGAGGAGCGGCCGGTCGTCCTCTGCGGCGACTGGAACGTGGTGCCGGAGGACCGAGATGTCTTTTCCGCCCGCGCGACGGCGCGCGACGCGGTGATGCAGCCCGAAACGCGCGAAGCGTGGCGCCGAATC
>DASUXP010000087.1:0-4180 GCA_036377835.1 Sphingomicrobium sp.
AGGTGCCTCACCCTTTGTTCGACACGCAGATCGCCGCCATGGCGCTCGGGCATGGCGAGCAGATCGGCTACTCGAACCTCATCGAATCCCTGCTCGGCCACAGCCTCGACAAGGGCGCGCGCTTCACCGACTGGAGCCGCCGCCCGCTGGACAAGCGCCAGATCGACTATGCGATCGCCGACGTCACCCACCTGGCGACGATCTTCCCGCGGATGGTCGAGCGCCTGCGCAAGACCGGGCGCGGTGCCTGGCTCGACGAGGAGATGGAGCGGCTCGCCGACCCATCGAGCTTCGCCTTCGAGCCCAAGGACGCGTGGAAGCGGCTGAAGCTGCCGAGCCGCAACCCGGCCGTGCTCGGGCGGCTGAAGGCGCTCGCCGCCTGGCGCGAAACCGAGGCGCGATCGAAGAACCTGCCGCGCGGGCGGATCGTCAAGGACGACACGCTGACCGAGATCGTCCTTCACCCGCCCAAGAGTCAGGACGACCTCGGCCGAGTGCGCGGGCTGTCGGCCGGCTGGAAGAACAATGACATCGGGGCACGGCTGATGACGGCCCTAGAGAATGCCAAGCCCTTAGAGGCGGACGAGCTGCCCGACCGCGAGCCGCGCCGCCCCGGCCTCACCAAGGACGGGGTGTTGGTCAGCGACCTGCTGAAGCTGCTGCTCAAGATCCGGGCCAAGGAAAGCGGGGTCGCGCCGCGGCTGATCGCCCGCTCCGACGAGCTAGAGGCGCTCGCCGCCGGGGTGCGCAACAACCTCAACATCCTGTCCGGCTGGCGCTACAACGAGTTCGGCAAGGACGCGCTCGACCTCGTCGAGGGGCGGCTCGGTTTCGCGATCGAGAACGGCAAGCTCAAGATGAGCCGGATCCTGAAGGAGGAGCCCGTCGATGCGTAATGCCCTGCTGCTCACGCCGCTGTGTCTCGCCGCCTGCGCCGCTCCCGCGGCCGAGCCGGTGACCATCGACCAGGCGCCGCCCGGCTCCAAGTGCCAGCGGACTCCCGCGCTCGACCCGTTCGTCGGTCAGGAAGCGTCGGCCGAGCTCGGCGCGCGGATGATGGCCGCCTCGCGCGCGCGGATCCTGCGCTGGGTGCCGTTCGGCGGCGTGATCACCATGGATTACAACGAGAGCCGCTTGACCGTCCGGCTCGACCGCCAGAACCGAGTCCTCTCCGCGACCTGCGGCTAGGCCGCTTCGCCGATCAGCCGCGCATCCATCAACGCGCGACGGATGGTCGGCAGGCTGAGCCGCGCCCGCTCGGAGATGGCGAAGCGGTCGACCGCCTCGACCGCGCGCTCCGCCGTCCAGTAATCGCGGTGCAGCCGCTCGGCCATGAAGCGCAGCGCGTCGGCGGGGATGTGCAGCCCGCGGTCGGCGAACAGCAGCTGGATCAGCGCAGCGAACAATCGGTCGTCGGGATGGTCGATGCGGGTCACCGGAGTGACCGCCAGCCGCGTCTTGAGATCCGGCAGGCGCGGCGACCAGGCCGGCGGCACCTCGTCGGCAACCATCACCAACGGGCGGCCGGTGTCCTGGGCCTGGTTCCAGGCGTGGAACAGCTCTTCCTCGTCGCGCCGCTCCGCCTCGTCGAACAGCCGCCCGCCGACGCGCTCGACGAAGCTTCGCGCGAGCAGGGTGCGGCCCGACCGCCGAGGTCCGGTGAGGATGGTCGCCTTGACCGGCCACATGCTCCAGCTGCGGAAATGTTCGTAGGCGGCGCGATTCGCCTCGGAGATGATGAAGCGGGCGTCGCCTTCGCTTTGCGGCCAGTCGAGCGGAAGCGCGATCTGGTCCGGTCCCTGCTTCATTCCTGCTGTCCCGGCGGCGGCGTGGACTGCGGCTGCGCCGGCTGGGACTGAGGGGCCGGTTGCGGGACGACGGGCGGCGGCGGCAACGGCGGCGGCTTGCCCGAGGCAGAACGGACCTTGACGACGTTTCCACCGCTCGTCTCGACGCTCCAGCCGCGCCCGGCGAGGGCCGCCGCGAGCTGCGCGATGCTGCCGCGGTAGCTCACCAGGACGTAGCTGGTCCCGCTCGGGTTGATCAGCTGGGGGGTCGCCGATTCGATTCCCGCCATCGTCCGCAGGTGCGCCATCGCGAAATTGTAGATGTTCACGTCGCTGGCGCTGATCTGCACCTGGAAGGCATTGGCGACGTTGACCGGCCTCGCAACCGGCTTCTCCTCGACCAGTTCGGGGAGCGCCGGCGGAAGCGGGATGTCGAGCGACGGATCGCGTTGCAGCCGCCCGGCGGCGAGCGCGGTCGAGAAGAGCTGGTCCATGCGCCGGACGCCTTCGTCCATCATCGCGCGGACGTCGCCGTTCGGGGCCGTGAGCGTGAACCCGCCGACGATCTCGCTGTCGGGGCCGTGGCGGGCGATGAATCGTCCGCGCGCCGGCCCACCCGGGTAGAGCCGCTGCAGCTGGACCTCGGCGACGAGGATGTCGGCGGCGCCGTAGAGGTCGACGATGTTGCGCCACCAGCCGCGGCCGGGCCGCACCGTCTGCGGCGCATTGACCAGCATCGGGTCGACCCCGAGGCCGCTCACCCGGACATAATCGAGCGGGCTTTGCGACGTGCGATACTGGGCCCAGGCGCGCTGCCAGCTGTTGCGCAGCTCGACGCTGGTCGCCGTCCCGCCCGACACCATGACCGGGATGAGGAGCATCGGCACCGAGCGGCGGACCTCACCGCCCTCGACCCCGAGGAACGGCGCGGCACGAGCGCGGTCGAACAACAGGCCGAGGTCGGCGATGTAGCGGTTGGGGCCGATCTGCTCGCGCTCGATGTTGATCGAGCTCACGATCTGGTCGAGCGTCCCGTCGGGCAGGTTCGGCGCCTCGCCGATGGGGCGGTTGTGCATCTTCGCCCACAAGGCGCGGAAGCCCTGTCGCTGGGCGATGCGCCAGGCGGCGTAGCGCGCCGACTGCGAATCCCCCGCTCCGACGTCGACGTGGATTCCGGTGATCTCGAGCGTTCCCGAGCTGTCGATGGGAAGGATCCCGCGGTCGCCCGTCTCCAGCTGCGCGTAGAGCGCGCCGGAGAGTCCGGCGAGCCCAAGCAGCAACAGGACGGGAGCGGCGAAGCGGCGGCGGAGCATTCGGCGCGTCTTTTGGCGGCAATGGCGTGGAAATCCAAGCGCGATGTCTCTACGGGCCACGACCGTGACCGAAAAGCCGCTGACTTATGCCGATGCCGGCGTGTCGATCGAGGCCGGAAATGCGCTGGTGAAAGCCATCGGTCCGCTGGCGAAATCGACGTCGCGACCGGGCGCGGATGCCGAATTGGGCGGCTTCGGCGGCTTCTTCGATTTGAAGGCTGCCGGCTATCGCGACCCGCTTTTGGTCGCGGCCAACGACGGTGTCGGAACCAAGCTCAAGCTCGCCATCGAGACGGGCCGCCACGACGGAGTCGGAATCGACCTCGTCGCGATGTGCGCCAACGACCTCATCGTCCAGGGGGCGGAGCCGCTGTTTTTCCTCGATTATTATGCGACAGGGAAGCTCGACAACGAAGTGGCGGCAGCGGTCGTCGCATCGATCGCCGAGGGCTGCCGGCAGGCCGGCTGCTCGCTGATCGGCGGCGAGACCGCGGAAATGCCGGGCATGTACGCCCCGGGCGATTACGACCTTGCCGGCTTCTGCGTCGGCGCGGTCGAGCGCGACCGGGTGCTGACCGGCGCGAACATTTCGCCCGGTGACCTGATTTTCGGCCTCGCCAGTTCGGGCGTCCACAGCAACGGCTTCAGCCTGGTGCGGAAGATCGTCGAGCGGAACCAGTGGGACCTGCAGCAAAATTTCCCGGACCTCGGCGAATCGCTGGCCGCGGCATTGCTGAAGCCGACGACGATCTACGTCCGTTCGCTCCTGCCGCTCGTGCAGCAGGGCCGGATCAAGGGTCTGGCGCACATCACTGGCGGCGGACTTCTCGAGAATATTCCGCGGATTATGCCTGAGGACTGCCACGCGATCGTAAATGCTGACGAATGGCAACTCCCCGCGGTCTTCTCGCTGCTGCAGTCGGGCGGCAGGATCGCCGCGCAAGAGATGGCGCGCACCTTCAACTGCGGAGTCGGAATGGCGGTGATCGTAGATCCCCGCGAAGCGGACGCGCTCCTCGAGAGGTTGGACCCGCACCAAATGGACGCTGTGTTCGAGATCGGCCGCATCCAGGAGGGCCG
>DASUXP010000088.1:0-6488 GCA_036377835.1 Sphingomicrobium sp.
GCTGCCGGTCAGATAGTCGTGCACCGCCTCGGCGAAGTGGCTGTAGGCGCAATCGAGGAACTCGCCCGGCTGCATGTCCTTGTCGGGGCGCATCAGGCGCCCGAACACGCCGCGATAGCGGGCGAGCGACCAATATTCGAACGCTTCGGGATCGCCGCTGACGCCTTCAAACCCTCCTGCCCGCCCGATCAGCCCGAGCAGCCCGAGCTGCAGGGCAAAGCCCTCGATCACCGCTTTTTGGGACGGCGGCTGGCCGGTCTTGTAGTCGATGATCGCGAGACTTCCGTCGGCAAGCTTGTCGATGCGGTCGGCGCGGCCGTGCACCGTCACTCCGGCGATCGCCGCCTCGCCGGTCGCTTCAGCGCTGACCGGGCGGCGGCCCTTGGCCTGGTTGTCGCGCTCCAGAGCCGCGATCCAGTCGATCGCCTCGAGCAGGCGCGGCGCCCAAAGCGCCCGCAGCATCGGGTGGACCGCTTCGCCCTTCAGCAGCTCCTCGGCGCGCGGCCGCAGCTTGTCGGGATCGCACCCGTCAAGCTCCTGCCACTCCTGGAGCACGCGATGAACGGCGATGCCTTTCCACCGCGCGGTATGATCGTCGTCCACCGGGTCCTTCTTGCGGATACCGAGGATCGCCTGCGCGTAGAAGGCGAAGGGATCGGCCTTCAGCCGGTCGACCGAGGTCACCCAGATCTCCTTCGGCCGCTGCTCCGGCGGCGGGTTTGGCTCGGGGCGCGCAGCGGGTTGTGCCGGGCCCGGATCATCAAGCGCGCGCACCAGCCGTTCGAGCGGGATGGTGCGCGGGAGCCCGCCGCTGATCGCGTCGAGGCGCAGCAGGAAGCGCGAGGCCACAGTCGGCGAGCGGTTGTCGCGGCGCGACCTCGTGATCAGCACTTCGGGCGCTCCGAGCGCGCTGGCGAAGTCATGCGCGGCAAGGCCGATGCGGAACTCCAGCCCAGGCATGCCGAGATTCGCGCGAACCTTTGGCGGCAGCCACGGGTCGGGCGCGGCCAGCGCCGGCCACACGCCTTCGTTGAGCCCGCCGAGGATCATCAGGTCGGCGCGCTGCAGTCGCGCCTCCAGCAGGCCCCAGATGAACAGCCGCGGGTGCCCGCCATAAGGCGGGCGCACCGCCTGACCGTCGAGCAGCTGGCGCAGCAGGGCCACGGCGTTATCGGCTTCGACCCGAATCGCGGCGGCCGCGTCCGATGCCTGCAGCTCGGCGAGCAACTCCGCGGCGAGGCGCCCCGCCGGCCCGCGCCACGCCGAATCGCCGGCCAGCGCTTGCGCCGCGCTCGAAAGCCGTTCGGCGAACCGGTCGAGCGCAATGGGCGTGGCGAGCAGCCCCTCGACCGCCTCGATCCGCGGCCGCACCTTCCGCCACGCAAGCAGCGCCCCGAAGTGCGCGTCCAGCCCGGTAATCCCCGCCGCGGGGCGCGGACCGCGCAACTCGAGGTCGAGCTCGCGCGCCAGCTCGAGCCACGCCAGGCGCTCATCGCCCTCGCCTCCGACGAGCGGATGCTTGACCAGCGCCAGCAGCGGAACCGGCGCCAGCTCCTCGGCGGCCGCCGAGGCGATCCCGAGAAGCAATGTCCCCGCCGGCGTTTGCGAGAGCGGTGTTCCGGCGCTGTCGTCGGCGGCGATTTCCCAGCGGGCGAGCAGCGCCGATACTCGACCGGCGAGCTGACGGTCGGGCGTGACCAGCGCCGCCGTCTTGCCCGGCGTTTCGAGTGCCTCGCGCAGCGCCAGGGCGATTGCCTGGGCTTCGGCGGCCGAATCCGGCAACTCCGCGAGACGGATGCCCGTCAACCGCCGCGCGGCCGGCCCCAGCGTCTCCCATTTGTGCGAGAAATCGGGCGCCGCCATCGCATTGGCGACGGCGCGCGCGCGGCTAGGTGACGACGCGGCGCGGCCCGACTGGCGCCAGCGCTGCACCTCGCCTCGCGCCACTCCCATCCGGTGAAGCAGCAGCTTCAGGTGGAACTGCGGGTGGGTCTCCTCCCCGTGCCCATTCTCGTCCGGACCGAGCGCATCCCATTCCTCGTCAGGCATTACGTCGGCGAGGCTGAGGCCGGGGAGGACAGCCATGCCCTCCGGCAAGCGTGCGACCCGTGTGAGCAGCGCCGCCACGGCGGGCGCCGCCGTCGTCACTCCGGCAGCGACGGTGAAGCCGGGCGGTGGGGCGGACTTCCAGCGCTCCGCAGTGCGAAGCAGCAGGCGGTTACGCCGTTCGGCGAGGTCCAGCGCGCCACGCTCTTCCAGGATCGCCGGCCAGGCCTCGAAGATGAGCTGCAGCTTTTCGAGCGATGTCTTCCAATGGCCGGCGAGGTCTTCGCTCTGCGCGACGGCATCCCGCAATGCACTCGGCTCGATGCCCTCGACCAGCAATGCGTCGAGGCTGCGCGCAAGATCGGCCGCGAGGCGCAGCGCCTCCGCGGCACTCTCGTTGCGCCCGATGATCGAAGCGAGCGTGAGCAGTCGCTCGAGCGGATCGATCGCCGGGGCAATCGCGTCGCCATCGTCGATCGAGTCGAGCGCGCCGCCGATGCGCTCCTCGAGCTCCGGGTCGCCGATCGGGATCAGGCGCGGCAGCAGCAGCCCGCTGCCGCTCGCGCGGACGAACGCTTCGGTGACCGTCCGCACGGCGCGGTTGTTGGGCAAGAGGATGCGCCCGCTCGCCAACGCCAGCGGGTCTCCGCCGAAGCGCTGGATCAGCCCCGCGGCGAGAGAATCCGCGAACGATCGGTGGGCGGGGATGGTGAAGACGTTCGGGCGCTCGGCCGCCCGCTCAGACATTCTCGAGCGCCGCTTCCGTCGTCTTGATCGCGCGGGGCGTCCCGACGTCGAACCACAGCCCCTGATGCACCGCGCCGAAGCAGCGCCCTTCCCCGATCGCCCGGTCCCACAGGATGTTGGTAGAGAACGGCCCTTCGGGCGCCTCGCGCAGCAGCCGCTTGGACAGCATCTGGATTCCGGTGAAGACGAACGGCGCCACCCGGCTGCGCTGCCTCCGCTTGAGGCGCCCCATGCGGTCCATGTGGAAGTCGCCCATTCCGCGATGGTTCTGCGCGCGGGCGAGCGGGACGAGCAGCAGCAGCGCATCCATCTTCTCGCCGTCCCAATGCGAGGCGAGCAGCTTCAGCGTGTCGGCGGGCCCGTCGACCCACAGATTGTCGCTGTTGAGCGCGAGGAAGGGGTCGGTGTCGATCAGCTGCTCGGCTTTCACCAGGCCGCCGCCCGTCTCCATCAATTCGCCGCGCTCGTCCGAAATCTCGACCCTCAGCCCGTGCTCGTGGCTGGCGAGATGCGCCTCGACTGCGTCGGCGAGGTAATGGACATTGACCACCACCTTCTCGACCCCGGCGGCGCGGAGCCGGTCGAGCGCATGATCGAGCAAGGCCTTTCCGGCGACGTCGATCAGCGGCTTGGGCTTGGTCGCGGTCAGCGGCCGCATTCTCTTGCCCAGCCCGGCGGCCATCACCATCGCCGTTTTCGGAACGTCGGCCGGCACTTCGGCACGCAGGCGAAGGGCTCGCTTGGCCTGGCTCAAGCGGCTTCCTTCCACGGTTGCCGCCGCCATTCCGCCGGCACGTTGCGCTCGAACCATGCGCGCACGGGTTCGAGATGCGGCCGCGCAAGGTCACGCTCGAGGAGACCCCACATGCGCGGCTGGAAGCGGCGGTAATGGGGCTTGTGATCGCGCTTCCACAGCCGGGTGAAGACGCCGAGGATTCGGGTGTTGCGCTGCGCGGCGAGCGCCCAATAGGCGCGCTCGAACGCGTCATCATGGTCCGTCGCGGCGACGTAGCGGTCGATCATCGCGCGCTCGACGTCCTCGGGCACGTCGCGGCGCGCGTCCTCGAGCACCGAGGCAAGGTCGTAGGCGGGGTGTCCGGCGAGCGCGTCCTGGAAGTCGAGCAGCCCGAAATGGCTGACGCCCTCGCGCCCGGCGACGAGCATGATGTTTTCCGCATGATAGTCGCGCAGGACGGTGACCGGTCCGAGGTCGTCGCCCGCGACCGGCTCCAGCACCTCGCTCCACGCGCGCCGATACGCCTCGGCGTCGACCTCCAGGCCGACCGCCGGGCAATACCATTCGGTGAACAGCTTCAGCTCCTCGAGCCACTGCTCGAGCCCGTGGCTGGGAAGCGCCTCCATCGGCGGATGGCTGTGGAGGTGAACCAGCACATCCGTCGCCATCTCGTACAGCTCGCGCTCGCGCCGCGGGTCGGTGTCGAGCGTCTCGCGCAGCCGTGCATCGCCGAGGTCGGCGAGGAGGAGCAACCCCTTGTCGAGGTCGCGCGCGAGGATCTCGGGCGCGGTGAGCCCGCGCGAGATCAGCCATTCGGCGACGGCGACGAACGGCCGCGGGTCCTCGTGCGGCGGCGGCGCGTCCATCAGCACCGCCTGCCCCTGCTCGCCGATCACCCGGAAGTAGCGGCGGAAGGAGGCGTCGCCGGCGAGCGGCTCGATCCGAGCCCCCGCCCACCCGCAGGCAGCGAGGAAGGCTTCGGCATATTCGGGCGGAGTCATCGCGGCGGCCATCGCCCCTCCCATGCCGGGGGGACCTCGGCTGTCAAGCGCCGAGCGCCGCCCTCGGCGAAATCCAGGAAGAGTCGAAGCGCTTGCCGCCAGGCGCCCTCCCCGGCCCGCTCCGGCCACTCGACGAGAAGCAGCGCCTCGGCCGCGGCGTCGAGCCCGAGCTCCTCGATTTCAGCCGCGTCCTCAATGCGATAGAGATCGACGTGCCACACCGGCGGGTCGAGCGCTTCATAGGGCTGGACGATGGCGAAGCTCGGGCTCGGCACCTCGCCATCGTGCCCAAGCGCGGCGATCAGGCCGCGCGCCAGCGCGGTCTTCCCGACCCCGAGCGGTCCCGACAAAGTGATCACGTCCCCGGCCCGCGCGACCCGCGCCAGCGCCGCGCCGGCTTCCATCGTCGCCTTTTCGCCCGAAAGGATCATTTGGAGCCGCGCGGGATGGTCATCGTGACCCTCGTGCCTTTCCCCTTCTCCGACTGAAGCTCGACCGTCCCGCCATGCGCTTCGATGAACTGGCGCGTCAGCGGCAGCCCGAGCCCCAGCGCCGCCTCGCCGCGGACGCCGGCCTCCTCGACCCGGTCGAAGCGATTGAACACGCGCGGCAGGTCCTCCGCCGCGATCCCTGAGCCGTTGTCGCTGATGGTGATCACAGCGCGCGCTTCGTCGCCCTCGGCCTCGACCCGGATGCGGCCCTTGCGGTCGGTGTAGGCGATCGCATTGTCGAGGACGTGATCGAGCGATTCGCGGAGACGCCGGGCATCGCCGAAGACGAAGCCGGTCGACGGCGCGACCTCCATCTCCACCTTCTGCGCCTTGGCGGCCGCCTGCGCCCCGGCCCGGTCGACCGCCGCCCGGCACAGCCCGGCGAGGTCCACCCGCTCGCGTTCGATCACCACCCCGCGCGTATCCCCCGTGGTCAGGTCGAGCACATCGTCGATCAGCTTGGAGAGGCGCGCGACCGATTCGAGGATCGCGCTCACATAGTCGGTCGCCCGCGGCGCCAGCTTCCCGGCATAACCCGCCGCCAGCATCTCGGCGAAGCCGCCGATCGAGGTCAGCGGAGTGCGCAGCTCATAGCTCATGTTGGCGACGAAATCGGTCTTCACCCGATCGGCTTCCTCGAGCGCCGTCGCCCGCTCGCGCAGCGCCGCCTCGATCCGCGTCGAATCGGTCACGTCGACCATGGTGAAGAGCGCATTGCCGTCGGGCAGCGGCACCGCGGCAAACTGGAAGTGGCGGCCGTCGGTCATGGTAATCCGCCCGGTCGCCGATTGCCGCTCGTTGGTGGTCTGGCGCACCATCTCGCGGATCTGCGCGGCCGCGGTCGGGTTGACGAGCTTCTTCGCCATTACCGGCACCAGCTCGTCCACTCGGGGGTGCTCGGTCAGCCATTCGTCGTCGAGCTCCCAATTTTCGAGGAAGCGGCGGTTCCACAGGTACAGCCGCCCGTCGCTGGCGAAGACGCTGATCGCCTCGAACAGATTATCGAAGGTCGCCGCCCGCACCCGCAGCAAGGTGTCGCGCGCCGAGGCGAGACGGAGCTGCTCGGTGCGGTCCTCGAGGAACAGCCTCAGCCCGCCGTCGGGAAGCGGCTGGGCGAGAACCCGCAAATGGTCGCCGTTGGGCAGCATCCACTCTTCCTCGATTGCTTCCTCGGGGCTGCTGAACCAGCCGCGCCGCTCGGCCTTCCATGCGGGGAAGTCGCGCGCTTCGGGCAGCCGCTGATGGTCGCGCATGCGTTCCAGCACGCGGTCGAACTCGGGCCGCTCGGTCAGCCAGTCGGGATCGAGCTGGGCCATGACCGCGAAAGGCCGGTTGAAGAAGCCGAGGTTGCGGTCGGCGTCGAACAGCGCGGTCCCCGCCGTCATCCGGTCGGCGAGCTCGCGCTGCGAATCGATGTGCCGGGCAAGCTCCGCCCGTGCATCCTCGAGGTCCTGGACGTCCACCGCG
>DASUXP010000089.1:0-2869 GCA_036377835.1 Sphingomicrobium sp.
CGGGCAAGGGCGCATCCGATCCGCGCATCAGCCGCTCGCGATAGGTTTCGAGCACGGGAACGCCTTCGTTTTCGAGGTGCGCTTTGCGGCGGCGTTCGGCGCGAAGCCGCGACAGCGCCTCGTTGGCGACAATCCGGGTCAACCAGGTGGAGAGCGAGGAGCGGCCCTCGAAGCGGTCCATGCTGGCAAAGGCGGCGAGATAGCCGGACTGGACCGCCTCCTCGGCCTCGGTGCGATCCTTGAGGATGCTCCATGCGGTCCGGAACAGACGCTGGTTGTTGACCGACAGGACGTGCCGCACGGCGCCTGGCTCGCGCTTCGAGCAGAGCCGCGCGATCTCGAGGTCGTCGAGCTCGGGATAGTGTCGCTGGACTTGTGCCGTCATTTTCGAGCCACTCACTTCGCGACCGCCAAGGTGCCGCGCATTCCGGGATGATATCGGCAATAGAAGGCAATTGCGCCAGCCTTCGTCACCCTCATCTGGGCCTTGGCTCCGGCGGGCAGGTCGATGTTGAAGCTTCCGTCGCGGGCGGTCGCCGTGTGCTTCAGGATGTCGCGATTGACCCAGACGATCGTGTCGCCGACGTGCAGCTGCGGGACCGGGCCGAACTTCATCTTGTCGATGACCACGACATGCGTGCGCGGCGCTGCTGCAACAAGGGGGCCAGGCAGCAGCGCCGCGAGGGATGCGAACGCCACGGCAGGGAACAAGAGACGCCGCATCGCCATCTTCAGAGCTTCTTCTCGATCATTTCGGCATGGGCCTGGTGCTCGCGGAACAGGGTCAGCCCCGATTCGAGCAGCGATTTCAGCTCCGCGTTGTGCGCCGACGGGATGAGAGTCGACTGAAGCGCGCTGTTGACGGTCTTGTGGAACGCCACCTCGTTGGCGACGTAGGCACGATCGAACGCGGCTCCGTCGAGCGCCGACAGCCGCGCCCGCGTTTCCGCGGCCTGCTTGGTCAGCGCCTCGCTGGTGGCGTTCGCTTCGGGAGTCACGCCCAGCTTCTTGACCAGCGCGACAGCCTGGCCGTTCACCGCTTCGTGGTCGCGAACCATCTGCTGCGCGAAGTCGCGCACCGCGGGGTTGTGCGACTTCGTCAAAGCGAGCTTGCCAGCTTCGACGTCCAGCGCGCCCGCCGTGTAGGCGATGTGCGCGATTTGCGGATCGGTCGGCCCGCTGTCGGCGGCCAGGGCGGGCACTCCAACCGCGAACAGCGCTGCGGCGCCGGCGAGCGCAACCAGTTTTTTCATTCCGTCCTCCTGTTTTCGCGAAGGCCTTCGAAGGCCTCTCCGCAAATTGGATGCCGGCTGCAGCGGAAGGTTCCCGCGAAGCTTGTCCGGAGCTTCGCGGGCGCTACGATTTCGCCCATGAAACTGCGTCTTTCGATTCTCGCCGCCTTGTCGATCTTTGTCGCCGCGCCGGCCGCGGCCGAGCTCAGCCGTTCCGAGCGGGTCATGCTGACCACCGTCGATGCCGAGCAGGCGCGGACGGTGGCAATGCTCCAGCGCTGGGTCGACCAGAACAGCGGGACGATGAACATCGCCGGCGTCGAAGCGATGCGCCGCCTGGTCGAGCCGGAGTTCGCGGCGATCGGCTTCACGACCGAATGGATCGACATGAAGGCGGCGGGCCGCGCCGGGCACCTCGTCGCGCGGCATTCGGGCAGCCGACACGGCAAGCGGCTGCTGCTCATCGCCCACCTCGACACCGTGTTCGAGGCGGATTCCCCGTTCCAGCGCTGGGTTCGCGAAGGCGATCGCGCGCACGGGCCCGGCGCCGGCGACGACAAGGGCGGCATCGCCGTAATCGTCGCCGCGCTGCGCGCGATGCAGGCCGCGGGAACCCTCAGGGATGCGAACATCACGGTGTTCCTGACCGGCGACGAGGAGGATGCCGGCAACCCGCTCGCGATCTCGCGCCGCGACCTCGTCGCTGAGGGCAAGAAGGCGGACGTCGCGCTCGACTTCGAGGACCTGGCGCAGGAGAATGGCGCCGACGTCGGCTCCATCGCGCGGCGCAGCGCGGGCAGCTGGACCCTGACGGTGACCGGCCGCAGCGGCCATTCAGCGGGCGTCGGAACGGGCACCCCGGGGGGCAGCTATGGCGCCATTTACGAGCTGGCGCGGATCCTCGACGCCTTCCGCCGCGAGCTTCCCGACGAGCGCCTGACCTACAATGTCGGGCTGGTCGGCGGCGGAGCGAGCGCCGTGCTCGATTCGGGACGGGTGCGGGTGCAGGCGACGGGCAAGACCAACATCATCGCCGCCACCGCCATTGCCCGCGGCGACCTGCGCGCAATCAGCGAGGAGCAGATCGAGCGCACCCGGGCGAAGATGCGCGCGATCGTCGCCCAGTCGCTGCCCGGATCGAAAGCCGAGATCAGCTTCGACGAGGACAGTTATCCGCCGATGCCTCCGACCGCTGGCAATCGCGCGCTGCTCGCTCGCCTGAATGCGGTCAACCGCGACATGGGGCTGCCGGAAATGGCCGAGCTCGACCCGGCCAAGCGCGGCGCGGGAGACATCAGCTTCGTCGCGAAGGGCCTGGACGGCCTCATCGGCCTCGGCCCCGCGAGCGACGGCTCGCATACCTCGGCCGAAGTGGTCGACATCCCGTCCATCTCGAAACAGGCGAAGCGCGCCGCGATCCTGATGAGCCGGCTGGCGAAGGAGCGCCGCTAGGCGAGCGCCGGCAGCGGCTTGACTTTGCGCGGCTCGCGGCGCCCATTTCGGTCCGCGCCGGCGCGGCCGGCGCCTACGAGGGGGACAGACATGCAACATGCCGTGTCGGCACGGACGCCCGTGCATTTGTGGATCGTCGGGATCCTGTCGCTGCTTTGGAACTGCATCGGCTGCGTCGACTATCT
>DASUXP010000090.1:0-5329 GCA_036377835.1 Sphingomicrobium sp.
GACGTTGCGGCGGACCTTCATCGTCACCCGTGGCCCGGCGTCGACGCGATAGAGCCCGGGCTGCGCTCCGCCCCATACGCCGAAGCCGGCGGAGAACTGACGGTAAACGGGCCGGGTGAAGGTTGCTGCCCCGTCGATGAAGAGGTCGCGGCTGTGCAGGCCGACGATCCCGCCTTGGGCATAGCCATCGAGCAGGAACCCGAGCGGCAGCGGCTGGTCGTAAATGCCGCCCTCCGCGAAGAAGGCGAAAGCGTTGCGGCCGCCGCCGTAGCGGCCGAGCGCCTGGCGCCGTTCCGCGGTGATCCACACCGGGATCGAGCGAAGCGGCTGGACGCGGGCGCCGATCGCGACCTCGCCGCCGCGGCGGCCGACGTCGGAGCTGGTGCGGAGGACTGCCGCCACCTGCGGCGAGACATTGTAGAACAGGCGAGCGCCGGCCTGACTGGCGCCGAGCGTCCCGCCGCTTGCCAGCGAAGTCGGCCCGGCGACCAGTGTCTGGCGGCTGCGCAGCATCGCCCACATCGCCAGCTGCACCCGGTCGAGGCGGTTGGCGGCGGCAAAGGTCGCCGGAACGCTTCGCGTGGGGAGGGGCGAGGACTGGGGATCCGGCGCGGGAACGGAGGTCGCGGCGAGCCGCGAATAGGGCCATTCATCGGGCACCGGTGCGGACGCGTCGATGAGCGGCCCCGGCTCCGGCATCAATGGCGTGTAGCTCGCCGGCCGCACCGGTGGGGCCGGAAGGCTGCGGTACTGGTAATAGACCGGGACCACGAGCGGCCGCGCGTAGGCCGGTCCGGCCGCCACGGGCATCACCGGCGTACCGTCGGGCGCATAGCCGTAGACGGCAGAACCGGGAGCATAGCCGTAGCCGGCGGGGCTCGGCGCATAACCGTAGAGCGCGGGGTCGATCGCCACGCCTTCCGGCGGAGCGATGGGCGGGAACTGGGTGGGCGGGATCGGGGGCGGCGGCTTGGCCTCGCTCGGCGGGATGGCGAACAGCGACGCGCCGGGGATCGTTCCAAGGGTCGCTGCCCGCAACCCCGCCCAACCGAGGATCGCCAGCGTCAGGAAGCGCAGCGACGGCCTCACTGGGGCAGCTCCTTGGGGAAAATGTGACGGGTCTTGTCCCAGCGCCGCGCTCCGCCGCTCAGGTGCAGCGATACCGCTCGGGCGGCTGCAAGCATTGCGATGACGTTGCCGACGACTAGCCGGGGGACGGAGAGCAGCCCCTGCTTGAATCCATAGGCCGCGGCGGTGAACGACGCGCGCATCAGCACGCGCCAGGCGAGCAGAACGGCGTTGATCGTCAGCAAGGTCGTGAGCGCCGGATCGAAGCGCGCGTGGATCGGCGCGCCGAGCGCCTCGGCGAGCCAGATTTGCGACCACAGAAGCGCGGCGCCGTAAGCAGCGAGCAGCAGCAAGGCGGCGAGCGGCCCGCGCCGGTCGCGCATGCGCATCCAGCGCTCGCCGAGGCCGCCCGTCCAGCCGAGCCGGTCCCAGCCGGCGAGCGCGATCCCGCCGAGCCAGCGCGCCTTCTGGCGGACCGCTTCGCCCACCGTTGCCGGGAAATGGCCGCGGCTGGCGACGACACCGCGGTCTCCGGGTCGCGCGGGAATGCGCACGAACATGGTCTTGAGGCCAAGCGCACCGATCCTCAGCCCGACCTCATAATCCTCGGTCATGCTGTTGCCGGCAAACGGCTTGCCCTCGTTGAGCGCGGCGAGCTCGGCGAGCGGCTTGCGGGCGATGGCGCAGCCGACGCCGGCGAGGGGAATGGCCGCGCCGACCGCCTCCCGCACCACCAGCTCCTTGATGTGCGCCTCGGCGAACTCGTCGCAATAATGGCCGCTGACCCAGGTCGAGTTGCGATCGGGAAGCGGCAGCACGGGCAGCTGGATCACTGCCGCACGCTCAATCAGCCCATCGAAGATTCGGAGCTCGAGCGGATGGACCACATCCTCGGCGTCGTGCAGCACCACCGCCTTGGCCGAACGGCCGGTATCCAGCTCAAAAGCGATCAGCGCATCGTAGAGATGGTTGAGGCAATCGGCCTTGGTCGTCGGCCCGTCGGCGGGAATCTCGACCGGCTCGATGCGCGGATCGGCGATGCTTGCAATGGCGGCGGCCGTCGCCGGGTCGTTGCGGTAATGGCCGACGAAAATCCGGTAATCGTCATAATCGAGCCGCTCGAGCGTCGCCTTCAGCATCGACGCGATCACCGAGGATTCGTCCCAGGCCGGAACGAGGATGGCGATGAAGCCGGGATCCTTGTTGAAAATGAAGAAGGTCGCGTACGACCGCGGGAAGCGGCGGTAGACGGTCACCGCGCGCCACATCCGCCGACCGAAATAAATGAAGTCGACGACGAGGTCGTTGATGGCGAACAACAGGAACCCCGCGCCCGCGAACAAGGCGAGCTCGGCGGCAATGCGGGTCAGAACTTCCGCGGCGGCCACTTGCAAAACGCGAAGTGACTAAACGGACGCGGTCGCGATTGTCTGGATGACTCGGTTCATCAGGCCTCCCGTCGCGGCGAATCAACTGGGGACCGAGCACGGGAACGATGGCATAGCCGCCGGGAAACGACAAGTTCGGATGGTAAATGCTGCCATTTCCCACCAATCATGCTGGCTTGATGATGTTGACGTTGTGAAGTTATGCACATAAATTATGCGCATGAGTAATGTAGCTAAGCAGTCCGGAGCGCGGCGGACTACCGCGACCAACATATCCCTCGACTCCGCACTGGTTGCGGAGGCTCGGCAACTCGGCATCAACATTTCGCAAGCATCGACGGCCGGTTTGCAGCAGGCCGTATCAGCTGCCCGAGCGAAGCGCTGGCTGGAGGAAAACCGATCTGCGCTCGACTCAAGCAATGCTTTCGTCGAGGAGCACGGCCTTCCGCTCCAGTCCTTACGGCAATTCTGATCTGACGGTCGGTGGCTCAGTTTTCGGTCTATCGACTTCAGTCAGATGGCGAGCTGGTTGTCGACTGTCAGTCCGAGCTCCTCGAACATTTGAATACGCGGCTGGTCGTCCCGCTGATTCTGCGTGAGCGCGCGCCGATGCCGGCGCAGCGCCTGAATCCGGTATTCACGATCGACGGAACCGAATTCGTGATGGTAACGCAGTTCGCGTCGGCGGTGCAGCGGAGCGATCTTGGGGAGACCGTCGCGTCCCTCGAAGAGCGCGCGTTCGATGTCATTGGCGCTTTGGACGTGCTGATGAGCGGGGTTTGAGCATGACGCTGGATCTGCTGATGCTCGCGATTGCGTTGGCCATTCCGCAACACGCGGCCGCAAGCGGGAGCATCGTCTTCGCGCGGGGGAGCTGGGCGGCGATCGACCGCGGGAACAGCTGCGTCGCGCTCGGGCGCTCGGCGCGGATCGCGGCGAAGGGCAAGGTGCAGGCGACCGCCGGCTTCGCCTTTTCCCCCGACCGCCGCCGCTGGGGCGAGTTCCACGCGCGGCTGAGCCGCGTGCCTCGGGCGGGCTCGAGCGTGCTACTGACGGTCGGCGAGCAGCCATTCATGCTCGTCGCCGGGGGCGGCTGGGCGTGGAGCCGCGGGCCGGCGCAGGAGCAGGCGATCATCGCCGCTTTGCGCGGCTCGACCGGGATGCGGGTCGAAGCCCGCGACGGTGCCGGGCGGCGGTTCGTCGACCCCTATGCGCTCGACGGCGCGGCGACCGCGATCGATGCCGCGGCCGCCCGCTGCGCTGGTAAAAGCGCGCCGCGCTAACTAGATAGCCGCCTCGCCATGAGTGCCGATACCCCTTTGATGCCCATTCCGGGCCCCGTCGATCCTGTGCCCGTGCCGCGGGCCGCGACGGCGCGCGCCGACGGCCGGGTCGAGCTGGTCGGCCTGCCGAAGGACGCGATCCGGACCGAGTTCGAGGCCGCCGGGCTCGAGCCCAGGCCGGCCAAGCTGCGCGCCAAGCAGGTGTGGCACTGGATTTACAACCGCGGAATCGGCGACTTCGCGGACATGAGCGACATCGCCAAGGCGCAGCGCGGCTGGTTCGCCGGGCGCTTCGTCATTTCGCGGCCCGAGGTGGTGGAGGCGCAGGTGTCGTCCGACGGCACCCGCAAGTGGCTGCTGAGGACCCACGACGGCCACGATTTCGAGATGGTGTTCATCCCCGACGCCGACCGCGGGACCTTGTGCGTGTCGAGCCAGGTCGGCTGCACCCTGAACTGCCGCTTCTGCCACACCGGGACGATGACGCTGGTGAGGAACCTCGAGCCGGCCGAGATCGTCGGCCAGGTGATGCTGGCGCGCGACGCGCTCGGCGAGTGGCCGTCCCGGCCCGAAGGGCGGATGCTGACCAACATCGTGATGATGGGCATGGGCGAGCCCTTGTACAATTTCGACAATGTCCGCGACGCGCTGCGGATCGTGATGGACGGCGACGGGCTCGGCCTGTCGCGGCGGCGGATCACGCTGTCGACCAGCGGAGTCGTCCCGATGATGGCCCGCGCGGGCGAGGAGATCGGGGTCAACCTCGCCGTCAGCCTGCACGCGGTGACCAAGGCAATCCGCGACGAGATCGTGCCCTTGAACCGCAAGTACGGGATCGAGCAATTGCTCGAGGCCTGCGCCGCCTACCCCGGCGCCAACAACGCGCGCCGGATCACCTTCGAATATGTGATGCTCAAGGACAAGAACGACAGCGACTCCGACGCCCGCGAGCTGGTCCGCCTGATCCGCCACTACCGCCTTCCGGCGAAGGTCAACCTCATCCCCTTCAACCCTTGGCCCGGCGCGCCCTACGAATGTTCGAGCGACGAGCGGATCAGGGCGTTCAGCAACATCGTCTTCGAAGCCGGCATCTCGGCCCCGGTGCGCACGCCGCGCGGCCGCGACATCGACGCCGCCTGCGGCCAGCTGAAGACCGCCGCGGAACGCAAGCGGCGGGCGAGGGCGGCTTAGCGTTCGTAGCGGACGAGCAGCCGGCCGCCTTCGGACAGGTGCTCGGTGGCGACGATGCGGCCGCGCTTTTCGACCTCGGCGAGGAAATGCGGCTCGTCATAATCGGGGAAGATGTCCTCGCGGCGGCTGAGCAGCTGCTGCACCATCGGGTCGCTCTTCGGCGGGAACTCGATCACTCCGGCGGGGGCTGTGGACATGATCCAGTCGATGACCTGGCCGAGCGGGACATTGCGCGCGATGGCGAGGTGGTGGACGAAGGCCAGCGCCAGCACGGCATCGCCGCGGACACGCCTGGAGAAGCCGGCGCGCTCGGCCTCGTTCCAGCCCTGCGATGGGCTCGGATTGGTCGCATCCAGCCACAGCGGCAGGAAGGGCAATCTCTCTTTAGAGGATCGCTCC
>DASUXP010000091.1:0-6090 GCA_036377835.1 Sphingomicrobium sp.
GCCAGCATCTTGCGGGCGGAAACGCCGCGCGGCTCGTCCTCGTCCTCGACCGCCTGCAGCCACGGCAGTTGGCCGTCGTCATAAGCGGACCGCTCGTCGCTCACCGCTCGACCGCCTTCCTTGCACCGGGGAGGCCGACGACGGCACAGCTGAAGCGGATCTTCTGCATGCGCTGGCACAGCACCTCGGAATGAGCTTGCGACGTGGTTCCGATCTGGAAGCGGTAGAAGGGACGGCCACGCGAGTTGCGCGCCTCGACCACGACGGCAGGGAGCCGCCGAACGCCGGGATAGGCGCGAGCCATTCGAGCCCAGCCGCGCTTGGCCTGGAGGCGGCTGCCGAACGCGCCGATCTGCACGACGCGCCCCGCTGCGCCCGCGGAACGGTAGGCGGGCCACAGCTTCACGTTCTGGGTGTTGGGCACGGCCGGAGACGAAGCAGGCTTCGCCGCCGGCGCCTGCGTCTGGGCGACGCGGTCGATTTCCTCGGTGACAATCGTCCGCTTCACCCGAGCGGCGACCTCGGCGGGGACCTTGCGCGGGAGGCGCTGCGCGGGCGGGCTGCTCACCCGCGCCGGCGCTTCGGGGCGCACGTCGGGGGGCGCGACCGGCTGAAGCTCGGCAAAAGGCGCGGGCCGGACGGGTTCCGGCACCGTCCGCGGTTCGGGCAGGTTCACCGTAGCTGCCGGCGGGCTTGGCGACGGGGCCTCATCCTGGCCGACTCTCGTTCCCGCCCAGTAGGACGCACCGGCAATCACCAAAGCCGCCGCGAGCGCCCAGCCGAGGAGGTTGCTCGAGCGCTTGGGCGCGCGCGCCGGTTCGTCGGGAAGCCATGGCAGCCGGTCCATGCCGAGCGCCACTCGGCTGTCGGTCATCGTCAGCGCATCTCCTCGGTCGCGGCCACCCCCATCAGGCCAAGTCCGCTGCGGATGATCTGCGCGATTCCGAGTGCCAGTTCCAGACGCGCCCGAGAAAGTTGTGGATTATTTTCAACGAGGAAGCGGCGCTCCGGATCGTCGTTGCCGCGGTTCCACAAGGCGTGGAAGTCGGACGCGAGGTCGTAGAGGTAGAAAGCGATACGGTGCGGCTCGTGCGCCATCGCCGCGCCTTCGAGAACCCGCGGATATTGCGCGGCGCGCTTCACCAAAGCGAGCTCCTCGTCGTCGAGCAGCGACAAGTCGGCCTGGGCGGAAAGATCGACGTCGGCGTCGGCCGCCTTGCGCTTCAGCGAGCTGATCCGGGCGTGGGCGTACTGGACGTAGAAGACCGGATTGTCCTTCGATGCCTCGACCACCTTCGCGAAGTCGAAGTCGAGCGGCGTGTCGGCGCGCTTGGTCAGCATCATGAAGCGCACGACGTCCTTGCCGACCTCGTTCACCACGTCGGCGAGGGTAACGAAGTCACCGGCACGCTTGCTCATCTTCACCGGCTCGCCGCCGCGGAACAGGCGGACCATCTGCACCAGCTTGACGTCGAGGTCGACGCGGCCGTCGGTCAGCGCCTTCACCGCCGACTGGACCCGCTTGACCGTCCCGGCATGGTCGGCGCCCCAGATGTTGACGAGGTGGTCGGCGCCCTGCGCCTTCTGCCAGTGATAGGCCGCATCCGAGCCGAAATAGGTCCAGCTGCCGTCCGACTTCTTCATCGGCCGGTCCTGGTCGTCGCCGAACTGGGTCGAGCGGAACAACGTCAGCTCGACCGGCTCCCACTCGTCGTGCGGGTCGAGACTCTTGGGCCGCTCGAGCATGCCTTCGTAGACCAGCCCCTTGTCGCGCAGCACCTGCATGCCGCGGTCGACCGCACCGCTGCGCTGCAGCTCGGCTTCCGAGGAGAAGAGGTCGTGGTGGATGTCGAGCAGGCCGAGGTCGTGGCGGATAAGGTCGAGCATTGCCTTGATCGCGCGCTCGCGGAACAGATCCAGCCATTCGCTTTCCGGCGCGGCGGCATATTTGTCGCCGAACTCGGCGGCCAGGATCGCCGCCACCGGCTGCAGATAATCGCCCGGATAGAGCCCTTCGGGGATCTCGCCGATCTCCTCGCCGAGCTTCTCGCGGTAGCGGAGGTGGAGCGAGCGGGCGAGCGCATCGACCTGCGCGCCGGCGTCGTTGACATAATATTCCTTGGTGACCCGGAAACCGGCCGCCTCGAGCAGCCGCGCCAGGCTGTCGCCCACTACCGCACCGCGGCAATGGCCCATGTGCAGCGGCCCCGTCGGGTTCGCCGAGACATATTCGACATTCACGCGCTCGTTGTCGCCGATGCGCGAAAGGCCATAGTCCTCGCCCTCGCGAAGAATGGTGCGCAGCTCGTCGCGCCATGCATCGGCATTGAGTCGCAGGTTGATGAACCCCGGTCCGGCGATTTCCGCCGAGGTGACGGTCGGAATCGCCTCGAGCTTCGCCTTGATCGCCTCGGCGAGCGCACGCGGGTTGGTACCCGCGCCCTTCGCCAGCACCATCGCCGCATTGGTCGCGAGGTCGCCGTGCGAAGGATCGCGCGGGGGCTCGACGATCACGTTCCCGCGGTCGAGCTCCGCCGGCAAAACGCCGTCGGCAACGAGGTCGTCGAGCACTCCGTCGAGGAGCGCGCTATACTGGGCGTAGAGGCTCAATTCCGCGTCCACTCATGCTGGAAAGGACGCGCCTCTAGCGCACTATTGCGCGGCTGCGAAGTTAGGCGATGAGCGGCTGCGCGAGCGCCGTTCCCCTGCTGTCGGGGAAGAGTGCCGCCAGCACCCGCGCAGGGTCGAGGCCGTAATGCTGGGCCAGCGCGGCGGCGATCATCGAATCGAGGTTGGTGGTCGGCTTGAGGTCGCGGCCGTCGTAAAGCGCGCCCTGGCCGAGGCCCGGCCAGTCGGCGATCACCTTTCCGCCGGCGACTGCGCCACCGAGCAGCATCGCCGCCGAGGCGGTGCCGTGATCGGTGCCGCCGGTGCCGTTCGGCGCGACTGTGCGGCCGAACTCGGTGGCCACGATCACCAGCGTGCTGGCCCAGTCGGCGCCGAGGCCCGCCTTCAGTGCCGAAACCATCTGGTCGAGCCCGCGAAGCTGCGCCGCGAGCCGTCCGCGCTGCCCCGAATGGGTATCCCAGCCGCCCGTCTCGATCATTGCGATGCGGGCGCCATTCTCGCCGGCGAGCAGCTTCGCCGCCAGTGCGCCGGTCGCGGCGCCGTTCTGGCCACCGCCGGCGGCGAGATCGCCCGCCGTCATCCGCGTTTCCATCGCGGCGCTCCACAGCGCGTGCAGCTGCTGGTCAGCCTCGTAGAGCTTCGCGACCCGCGCGAGCAGGTCTTCCGACGCACCGGGAAGCGCCGACGGCGCGTAGGACGAGACCTCGCGGCTGCCGCGAAGCGCCATCGGCACGGTGGAGGACAAAGCGAGCGCCCTGGCCTCGTCTTGCGGCAGGAGACCGAGCAGCCGGTTCATCCAGCCGTCCTTGACCCGGTAAGCGGCCGAACCGCCGGTTTCGAGCACGTTCTGCCCGTCGAAATGCGAGCGGTCGCGATAGGGCGAGGCGACCGCGTGAACGAACAGAGCCTGCTTGCCGGCGTACAGCTTGGCGATCTCCGCGAGCGCGGGGTGCAGGGTGAAGAAGCTGCCAAGCATCGCGCCGCCCTGAAGATCGTCGGCGAAGGCGCCGCGGATGCCGGCGAAGCCCGGGTCGCCGGTCGGAGCGACGATCGCCAGGCCGTCGGCGGCCCCGCGCTGGATAATGAACACGAAACGCCTCGGCGTGCTGGCGCGGGCGAAGGCCATGCGCGGCATGCCGAGGCTGGCGAGCCCGGCAGTTGCGCCGCCGGCGGCGAGGAAGACCCTGCGGCTGAGCATCATCATCTCCTCACGAACTCGGGGCTGACCAGGAGCAGGGCGAGCCCTTCGGCGGGGCTTTCCGCGCGGGCGATCGCGGCGCGCGTGGTTTCACTGACGCCGCCGGGCAGCACCTTGTCGGCGAGGGCGCGCGCGTCGATCGTCGAGCCGGCGCGCTCGCCCAGGCGCTGCGCGACCTCGACGCGGCGCACGAGGGCCTCGGGCGCCGCCCAGCTCGCCGCGATGTCGTCCCAGCCGGCGGGGGAGCCCGGCTTCCATGTCGGCTGGCCGAGCTGGTTCATCAGCGCTCCGGCAAGGGTAGCCTCGAGCTCTCGCTGGTCGAGCGCGCGAAGGGCGGACACCGACCATTCCCACGGCGTCTTGAACTTGGCCGGCTGCGGCGCCCAGGTCTCCGGCGATTCGACGATGGCGCGATAGACAGCCGGGAGGTCGCCGCTGCTCTTCAAATAGGCTTGGGTCAACCGCTCGACCATCGCGGGCGGCGGATCGTCGCCGGCGAAATGGCGCGCGAGCTTGGTCGATATGTGCCTGGCGGTCGCCGGGTGGACGGCGAGGTCCAGCAGGATGGCGCGCGCCTGGGCTTCGCCCTGTTGGCCGTAGCGGCGGCCCATGAGCTGGCGCTCGCCGGGCTGGTGGATGAGCCCGGCGAAAGCGAACTGGCCGGGCGCCCCGCCGCCGGGCATCCGCGCGGCCGGCCCGCGGCCGAGTCCGCTGACGGTCCACCCGGTGAGCGCGCGGGCGAATTCGGTCACGTCGGCCTGGCTGTAGCCGGTGCGCACGCCGAGCGTGTGCAACTCGAGGATTTCGCGAGCGAGATTCTCGTTGATTCCGCGCTGCCGTCCGGCGCGCGCCGCGATCCTTTGCGCGAGCGGCGAGTCAGGCCCGACGGATTGCGCCTGGTCGAGGTAGATGAGCATCGCCGGGTGCTGCTCGACCGCGGTCAGCATGTCCGCGAACTTGCCCAGCACGTGCGGCCGGATCGCCTCGAACTCGAGCAGGCCGGCAAGGCCGATCACCGGCAGCTTGTCGGCGGAAATGGCGAAATGGTTGGCCCAGAAATGCACCAGCCGCTCGACGAACGGCGCGGCCGCGGTGAGCGCGGCGTCGACGCGGGCGCCGGTCATGACCAGATAATCGTCGCGGATGCTCCGGCGGAGGTAGCGCCTGGTCGAATCGGGTAGGCCGTTGCCTTGCTGCTCCGGCTTGTCCGTCGCGCCCGCCGTTTGCATTTGCCGGCGCTGTTGGCGGCCCATGCGCGCCTCGGCGATATAGGCGCCAAGCTGCTGGACGACCTCGCTTCGCGCCGGAACCGCGGCAAGCGCCTGCGGGCGCGGCTCGAACCGATCGAACTGGCCGAACAGCCAAGCCTTGGGGTCGGCTGGAAGCGGGTCGCTGGCGCGCGCTCCAAGGCCGAAGCGATTGAGCGCGATAGCGGCGGCGTTCATAGGCAATCCCTCGGGGGTCGGACCCTCGCCCCGCCGCGCTGAGCGCAGGCTGAGCATTGTCCTAACGCCGTTCGCGCCGGAACCCTTCGCTTAAAAGCGGTCGGGGAGCTCGACGGGACCGACCAGCTCGGCGTGGCGGGCGATGGCGTAGCGGTCGGTCATCCCGGCGATATAGTCGCCGATGGTGCGCAGCTGCTGGAGCCGGTCCCCGCCGCGCCGCCAGGGCTCGGGAAGAAGCGCTGGATCGCTGCGGTAGGCTGCGGCGAGGTTGGCGACGACGCGCTGCGCCTCGTCGCGCACCGCGGCCAGCTGCGGCGAATTGTAGAGGCGCTCGTAGAGAAACCGCTTCAGCTCGCGCTCCTCGGCCGCCAACGCGGCCGAGAAGCCGACGAACGGCCGCCCGGCAGAGCGGACGTCCTCCACCGACTCGACCCCAGCTTCGCCCACGCGACGCCTGGTCTCGGCGAGCACGTCACCGACCATCGCGCCGATCATGTCGCGGACGAGTGCGCGCTGGCGCCTTTCGACGGAAATACCGGGATGGCGCTGGCCGATCGCGGACCAGTGCCGGCGGACGATGGGAAGCTCGACCAGCTCGTCCAGATCGACGATGCCGGCGCGCAAGCCATCGTCGATGTCGTGATTGTCGTAGGCGATATCGTCGGCAATTGCCGCCACCTGCGCCTCGAGCGACGGCCAGGCGGCGAGCTCGAGGTCCCAGGCCGCATTGGCCTCGGCCATTGCCCATTCCGGCTCGGCGACCGGCCCGTTGTGCTTGGCCAGCCCCTCGAGCGCGTCCCAGCTGAGGTTCAGCCCGTC
>DASUXP010000092.1:0-3181 GCA_036377835.1 Sphingomicrobium sp.
TGCTGCGTTCGACCGGCGCGCTCGCCGATACCATCGAGCAGGCGCGCCATTACGGTCGCCGGGCGATCGATGCCCTGGCGATGTTCCCCGCGAGCAAGGCCAAGGCGGCCCTGGTCGAAGCAGTCGAGTTCGCCGTCGCCCGCGCTTACTGAGGCGCCTTGATTCCGCGGCCTCACTTTGCCAACGCAGCGGCATGACCATCGCCCGCATCACCGAGTTCGACCGGCGAACGACGCAGTCGGGCAAGGCGAACACCGGCCGCTGGTTGCTGGAGTTCGAGCGGCAGGAGCCGCTGCGGCCCGACCCGCTGACCGGCTGGAACGGCTCGGGCGACACCAACACGCAAGTGCGGATGACCTTCCCTACCAAGGAAGCGGCAATCGCCTACGCCGAGAAGCACGGCCTCGCCTGCCACGTCCTTCCCGCGCCGCGGGTCGCCCTCAAGCTCCAGGCCTACGCCGACAATTTCCGCTAGCGCTCTCGCCGGCCACCTTGCGCCTCCTCCATAACGGAGGCAGATTGGTCCGGCCGAGCTAGGGGGAAGGCTGCATTCCGCGGACATCCGGCTGGTCATCGGGACCAGGCCCGAAGCCATCAAGCTGACGCCCGTCGCCAACGCCCTCGCCAAGCGCGGCTGCACACCGACGCTCGTGTTCACGGGTCAGCATCGCGCACTCGGTCCGGGGGATTTCGGGCTCGGTGGCTACCCTGCCGTGCGTCTTCGTTGCAGTGGCGAGACGGACCCGGACGCCCATGTCGCGAAGGTTGCCGCGGCGCTGCAGCCGCTGTTCGCCGACGGTCCCGACCTCGTCATGGTACAGGGCGATACCTCGAGCGCGCTCGGCGGAGCCCTGGCGGCGATCCGCGCCGGAGTTCCGCTCGGGCATGTCGAAGCCGGGCTGCGCACCCACGACCCGCTCCTGCCGTGGCCCGAGGAGCGGTACCGCACGCAAATCGATGCGCGCGCCGACCTGCTGTTCGCGCCCACCGAGCTCTCCGCAGCCAATCTCTTCAGCGAAAGGGTTGCCGGCGAAGTGCATGTCACCGGCAACACGGCCATCGACGCGCTCCTCGGGCTGATTGAGCAGCTGCCGTCCCCGCCGCCGCGTCAGACCCACCGACCGCGCATCCTCGTTACCTGCCACCGCCGCGAGAGCTGGGGCGAGGGTCTGCGGACAATTGCATCCGCCCTCGCCCGGATCGTCGACAAGGAGGCGGTCCGGATTGAATTCGTGCTCCACCCCAACGCGCACGTTGCCCGCACCATGGCGGAGCTGCTTAGCCCACTCGGGGCGGTTGGGCTGGTCGAGCCCTGCGCCCATGCCGAACTGGTGCAGCGAATGCGCGCCGCCGACCTGATCCTCAGCGATTCGGGCGGCATCCAGGAGGAGGCGCCCGTGCTCGGAATTCCGCTCCTCGTCTTGCGCGAGAAGACCGAGCGGCCCGAGGGCCTCGCCACCGGCAACATGCGGCTGGTCGGCACGAGCGCGGAGCGCATCGTCAGCGAGACGCTGGCGCTGCTGCGCGACCCTGCGGCGCGGACCGAAATGTCGCGGCCCGTCTTCCCTTACGGCGACGGCCGCTCGGGCGAACGGATCGCGGCAATCGTCGAATCGTGGCTGCAAGGCAAATCCGCAGGAGAGCGGCGAACCGCCTGAAGAGCTTGCGCGACGCGGACTTGCGCTCCAAACCGGGTCGGATGCTCAAACCGCAATCCGTCCAGGGGATCGTCGACCAGCTTTGTGCGATCTTCGATGAATCCGTTGCCAATCTTAGCGACGCGCTCACCGCTTACATCCAGCGCGGGGAGCGGCCGGACGGGGCGCGCCGCGCCCAGGGCTGCTTCGCCTATCCGGAACTAAGGATCGACTACCGCCCCAATGGGCCACGTCCGATGCCTCCGCCTCTTCGCGCGTTCGCCCGGCTCAACGAACCCGGCTGCTACGCATCGAGCATCGCCCGGCCCGAGCTGTTCCGCGATTACCTTACCGTGCAGCTGCAGCACTTGATCGCCGACTATGGAGTCGACGTCTCGGTCGGCCGCTCGAGCAGCGAAATCCCCTATCCCTACGTGATCGACGCGAGCGGCATCGAGGTGGGCCAGGTCAGCACCTCAGAGCTCTCGCGCCTGTTTCCGTCGAACGAGCTGGTGCACATCGGCGACGAGGTGGCCGATGGGGCGCGCGTGTTCACCACCCCCGAGTGCAGGCCGCTTGCCTTGTTCGACGCGCCGCGAACGGACTTCAGCCTCGCCCGCCTCAAGCATTACACCGGGACGCCGGCCGAGCATTTCCAGCACTTCGTGCTGTTCACCAACTATGTCCGCTACGTCGACGAGTTCGTCGGCTTCGCGGTCGATACGCTGCGGCGAAAGGACGGCGACTATCAGGCGCTGTCGGTGCCCGGCGCCTTGTTCGAGCCGGGCGAGCTGACCGACGCCGAGGCGCAGATCGCGGCGGGCCAGTGGCGGCGTCACCAGATGCCGGCCTACCATTTGATGGCGCCGGGGCGGATGGGCATCACTTTGGTCAACATCGGCGTCGGCCCGGCAAATGCGAAAACGATCTGCGACCACATTGCCGTCCTTCGTCCCGAGGCTTGGCTGATGATCGGGCATTGCGGGGGCTTGAGGCCCAGCCAGACCATCGGCGATTATGTGCTCGCCCACGCTTATTTGCGCGACGATCATCTGCTCGACGACGTGCTGCCGATCGAAATCCCGATCCCGGCCATCGCCGAGGTGCAGAAGGCGCTGTTCGACGCGGCGACGATGGTCACGGGCGAGGATGAAGACAGTTTGAAGCGGCGGCTGCGCACGGGCACGGTGGTGACCACCGACGACCGCAACTGGGAGCTCCGCTACACAGCCTCGGCGCGGCGCTTCAACCAGAGCCGGGCGGTAGCGATCGACATGGAATCGGCCACCGTCGCGGCGCAGGGCTATCGCTTCCGAGTGCCCTACGGGACCCTGCTCTGCGTCTCCGACAAGCCGCTACACGGCGAGCTGAAGCTGCCGGGCCAGGCCAACGCCTTCTACGAGCGCGCGATCAGCCAGCATTTGCGCATCGGGATCGAGGCGCTGACGCTGCTCGAGCGCGACGGCGACGCGCTCCACAGCCGCAAGCTCAGGAGCTTCGACGAGCCGCCCCTGCGCTAGGGCCCGGCGAAGCGAATACGGTTC
>DASUXP010000093.1:0-4169 GCA_036377835.1 Sphingomicrobium sp.
TGATCGGCGCCGCGATCGGCCCCTGGTAGCGGATCTTCATGCTCGTCGCGCCGCTCGCAAGGCCCGCGGGCACGGTGACCGCGAGATCGCGCGGGGCGACCAGCTGGACCTCGCTGTCGCTGCCGAGCTGCACCTGCGCGCTGCCCACCTGCTGGCCGGCCTTGAACAGGGGCTTGGCGGCCCAGGCGTTGAAGCCCCATTGCATCAGCCGGGTCGATTCCTGCACCCGCGCATTCCAGCTCGGAAGGCCGGCGAGGACTTCGATCAGCCGGCGGCCGTTCTGCTCGGCCGAGCCGGTGAAGCCGTAGCCGGCCTCTTCCGTATGGCCGGTCTTGAGCCCGTCGGCGCCGGGGATCTTGCCGAGGATCGGGTTGCGGTTGGCCTGGGTGATGTCCTGCCCCGAGCCCAGGGTCTTCCCCCAGGTGAAGCTCAGTTGGGAATAGAATTTCTTGTAGAGCGCGGGGTGGCGCTCGATCGATGCCCGGGCGAGCGTCGCGAGGTCGCGCGCGGTCACATGGGTGCAGCCTTCGTCGGGCCAGCCGTTGGCATTGCAGAAATGGCTGTTGGTGAGGCCGATCGTCTTCGCGAACGCGTTCATCTGGTTGGCGAAGGCTTGCTCGGTCCCGGCGATGCACTCGGCGAGCACCACCGACGCATCGTTGCCCGAGAGCGTGACGATGCCGTGCAGCAGGTTCTCGACGCTGACCTGCTCGTTGGGCGAGAGGAACATGGTCGATCCCGCGGCCGGCCCGTGCCACCGCTGCCACGTCTCCGGCCGCACCGTGCACATCTTGCTCAGCGGCAATTGCCCGCGGTCGATCAGCTCGAACGCGACCTCGGTCGTCATCATCTTCGCCATCGACGCCGGCGGCATCCGCATGTCCGGGTTCTTGGCGTAGAGCACCGCGCCCGAGGAGAGGTCGATGAGGAAAGCCGTCCTCGCCGGCGTATCGAAGGGCGGAGCGGCGGCGGGCGCGGCGCTGGCGAAGAGAAGCGAAGCGGCGGTGGCAAGCAGGATGGTGCGGGACATGAAGCGACGGATTCCCCGATTCAGGCTGACGACCGCGCCTGTCTATCGTTGCGCAATCGCATTCGCCAGCAGGCCGATGCCGAGCGCGTAGAAGTTCGAACAATTGTAATCGAGGATGGCGCGGTAATTGGCGGTGAGCAGATAGCCCTCGGCATAAGCGCCGGGAGTCTCCATCAGGGTCGCCATTTCCGTGTCGGCAAGGCCGCGGCCGCCGGGCACCACGCCGAGCGCCCGCCATTCGCGGACGGTGAGCCAGCGGCTGTGCCGGCGATAGACGGCGGGGCAGCGCGGCGGGTTGATCTTCGAGCGGATCGCCGCGCGGTTGAGGTTGGCCGGGAGGCGCACCGGCACGCCCCACGGCACGTTCCGCTTCCACCCCGCATCGCGCAGATAATTGGCGATCGAGGCGAAGGCGTCGTCCTCGTTGCGCCAGATGTCGGCATAGCCGTCGCCGTCGCCATCGGCGCGGAGCCTGAGCGCCACCGAGGGCATGAACTGCGGGTAGCCGGTGGCCCCGGCGTAGCTGCCCTTCAGCTGCCAGCGCTGAACGCCTTGGTCCATCAGCTTCAGGGCGGCGATGAACTCGTCCTCGAACATCGACCGCCGCCGGCCTTCGTAGGCGAGGCTGGCGAGCGCATCGAGGAGGTCGAAGCTGCCGGTCACCGCACCGTAGCTCGTCTCCTTGCCATAAATGGCGATGATCACCGACGGGTCGACCCCGTAGAGGGATTCGATGCGCGACAGGTTGGTCCAGTGCCTCGAGTAGCGGCTTTGCCCGCGATTGATCAGCGAGGTGGTGATGTGCCGGTCGAGATACGGGCGGAACGACGGCGGGCCGCTGTAACTGGTGGACGTTGGCCGCTGGTCGCGGTCGAGGTCCATGACCCGCTGGTTGAGGCGAAGATAGGGAATGACCGCCTGGATGGTGACTTGCCGCACCCCGGCGCTGCGCGCGCGGCCGGCGAGATAGGCCTTGTATTGCTCGAACGGGCTCGACGTCTGCCCCGCGGCCTGCGCTAGGCCGGGAAGCGCCGCGGGCGTCGAGGGGCCGTCAGGCGCGGCTGAACCGACCGCCGCCGCCGTCATCGCAATTATCGCCCACCCGACCCAAGCTACCAACGCACCCTCCTCGACCACGCCCGAGGCTATTATGCAAAGACGCCCCGCGGCCAGCATGGTTCACCGCACGCCTTGCACAGCCCGCCGCGCCGGACGATATGCGGCGCCTCATTAAGGATGGGTGGCCGAGTGGTTTAAGCGTGAGGCGACTGACCTGCCGGGGGCAGGTCACCAAGCCGAGCGGTCTTGAAAACCCGGCGAAGCCGTTCTGCTGTGTGACCAATTGGATGGGTGGCCGAGTGGTTTAAGGCACCGGTCTTGAAAACCGGCGACGTGCAAGCGTCCGTGGGTTCGAATCCCACCCCATCCGCCAGCGTTGTCCCCATTCGTCGGTTCGTGACTCCCCGCACCGTCGCCGGTCGAACCGTCCGTCGATTGATCGAACCCGCGTCGCCCCTCAATCCGCGCTCGAATAGCTGCCCCGCCAAACAGGCAGACAGGGGATCGCATGGTTCGGGTGCAGTGGCTTACGACGGTGGGTGTGATCGCCCTGATCTGGGGCGTTCCAGCGGCTGCGCAGACCACCGCGCCCGCGGCTCCGCCTGCCGCGGCGCAAACGGGCCGGACCACGGTCTATGAGGCGGCCTTTTTCGCTCAATATGCGCCGCGCACCGCTCTCGACATTGCGCGGCGAGTGCCGGGATTCCAGCTCGACCTCGGCGCTGCCCAGAACGGAGCGGATGTCCGGGGCTTCGCGGGCACAGCCGGAAACATCGTGATCAACGGCGCCCGGCCGAGCTCGAAGGCGGAATCGCTCGAGACGACCCTCGCTCGAATCCCCGCCCAGCGTGTCGTGAGGGTGGAAGTCGGGCCCGGCGACCTCTTCGGCGCGGATTATGCCGGCAAGAGCCAGGTGCTGAACATCGTGATGTCGGCCGCCGGCGGGATCGACGCCAACGTCACCGGTTCCGTGCGCCGTCTCTACACCGGACGGCTTGTTCCCGACGGCAGTGCCTCGGCGCTGATCCGTCGCGGCGCTTCGACCATCAACGTGTCGGGCGGGTTCAACAATTTCCTCAGCCACGAGGAAGGGACCGACGCGCTTACCTGCACCTCATCGGTGATCGGCCAAGCCGCGTGCTTTCCGGGCGTGGTCGACGGCGACGTGGTCGAGCGACGGCGCAAGTTCAACAGCTACCACGACTTCAATCCCTATCTGTCGGCCAGCTGGGCCCTGGAGCGCGCGGCGGACAAGGCAATTCGCGTCAACGCGCGCTGGTCACCGGGCCAGTTCGACCTGGAGCAGCGCAACCGCGTCACTCCGACGGGCGCGCCGGAACACGACGATTCGCTCATCCAGGACTATGACAATTCGGTGTTCGAGCTCGGCGGCGACGTCACTCGTCCGCTCGCCGGCGGAGCGATCAAGCTGGTCGGCCTGGCGACCCGGCGCAAGCGCGACAATTTCGACGAATATATCCAGCGCGACGGGCTGCTGGACGATGGCGCGGTGCAAAATGGCGGGTTCGAGCAGACGCAAATAGCGCAGCGCAACGAAACGATCGGCCGCCTCTCCTGGACCCGGCAGAACGTCGGCCAGTTCTCCGTCGAAGCAGGCGGCGAAGCGGCGCTCAACACGCTCGACAATTCGACTGAGCTGTTCATCGTCCGGCCGGACGGCAGCAAGGTCAAGCGCGACCTGCCGATCGAGAATGCGAAGGTCGAGGAGAAGCGCGGCGAGATCTTCGTCAACGTGGGCCGCACGCTTAGTCCCGCACTGCGCGTCGACGGGGGCGTGCGGTACGAATTTTCGCACCTGACGGTGAGCGGTGATGCCGTCGCCGACCGGAAACTGGGGTTTTTCAAGCCGAGCCTGTCGATCGACTGGAAGCCGGGGGGCGGCTGGCATACCCAATTCTCGATCAAGCGCACGGTCGCACAGCTCAACTTCTTCGACTTCGTGACGGTCGCCGAGCTTTCGACCGACCGGGTCAATGCCGGCAATCAGAACCTGCAGCCGCAGCGCGCCTGGGAGTTTCGGGCCACGGCGGAGCATCCGATCCTCGGCGAGGGCCTGTTC
>DASUXP010000094.1:0-2565 GCA_036377835.1 Sphingomicrobium sp.
CCGTTTGCTCGACGAAGCCGCCGCCGAGCTCGGCGCCTCCGCAACCATCGCCGATTTCCGCGCCGACCCCGCGCTGGTCGACGCCGAGGCCGATCTGCTGGCACAGGCGCGGCGCATCATTACCCCGCATCACGGGATCGCGGCCCTGTTCCCGGCACAGGCCGAGCTGCTCACCTGGCATCGCCCCGCGGCCCGCGCGCGCGTCGCGGGCAACAGGGTTGCCTTCCTCGGCCCAACGATCGCGCGGCAGCGCCCGGACATCGTCCGCCGCCTCGCGCGGTCGCTCGACGAGCCGCTGGTGGTCTTCGGATCGCTGATCGAGGGTTCGTGGGAGGGCCTCCCGATCGAGCGGCGGAGCATGGGGCCGCACTGGCTTGACGGGATCGGCGCCATTCTCCACCCGGCGACCATGACCAACCAGCCGCGCCCCCTGCTCGAGGCGGTCGCCGGCGGCGTCGCCGTTTATGCCACCCCGACCTGCGGCCTCGCGCCCGGCGATTACCGACCGCTGGAGAGCTTCCCGGCCGGTCCGCTTGTTTCTGCCGCCCTCGCTGGCTAAGCCGCCTCGTCAACCGGCGGAGGCAGGCGGCGGATGAGCCAGGTAATCGCGCTGGTCGACGACGACCGCAACATACTGACGTCGGTCTCTATCGCGCTTCAGCAGGAAGGCTTCGTCACCCGGGTCTATTCCGACGGGGCGACGGCCTTGAAGGCGATCCACGACAATCCCCCCGATCTTGGGGTATTCGACATCAAGATGCCGGGGATGGACGGGATGGAGCTGCTTCGGCGGGTGCGCGAGTTCAGCGCCGTGCCGGTGATCTTCCTCACCTCGAAGGACGACGAGCTCGACGAGGCGCTCGGCCTTGCCATGGGCGCCGACGATTATATCTCCAAGCCCTTTTCGCAGCGGTTGCTGCTCGCCCGCATCCGCGCCATCCTCCGCCGGCAGGAGCTGGCGCGAGGCGAAGCCAGCGCGGCGCAGGACGAGCCCGAGCAGCAGCTTCTGGAGCGCGGGCGCCTGGTGATGGACCCAGCGCGCCACAAGGTGCTGTGGGACGGCAAGGAAGTGACGCTTACCGTCACCGAGTTCCTGATCCTCGAAGCTCTCGCCCAGCGCCCGGGGGTCGTGAAGACCCGCAACCAGCTGCTCGACGTCGCCTACCAGGAGGACGTCTACGTCGACGACCGCACCATCGACAGCCACATCAAGCGCATCCGCCGCAAGTTCCGCGCGACGGATCCCCAGTTCGATGCAATCGAGACCCTTTATGGCGTCGGATACCGATTCGACGACGAATGACGTCGAGGAAGCCGACCTGCGCTTGAGCTGGTCGGGGCGCTGGACGCTTGCGCACCGGATCCTCGCGGTGAACATCCTGACGCTGGTGCTGCTGGCGCTCAGCGTCCTCTACCTCGACCAATACCGCAATCGCCTGAGCAAGGAGCGCAGCCGCCAGACGCGCATCGAGGCGACGACGACCGCGCGCTCGCTGGCGCTGGTGCCGCAGAAGGACTGGCCAATCCTGCTCGCGGGCGTGACCAAGGCGAGCGGGAGCCGAATGCGGCTTTACGGCCCCGACGGCCACCTGCTCGTCGACAGCTGGCGACTGACCGGACCGACTTACGAGCTGCGCGATCCGAGCACCCAGAAATGGACCAAGGACGTGGCCCGGGCGCTCGACCGCGGCTTCAACGCCCTGGTCGGCGCGCCCCCGCTCGACGACTTCGTGGAACCGGAGGTGGACCGCGCCGAAGCATGGCCCGAAGCCTTGCAGGCGAAGCGCAGCGGCCATGCCGAGAGCCTGGTGCGCAACGCCCCCGACCTGACTCCCGTCATCTCCGCGGCCGCCCCGATCCACGGCAACGTGCTGCTCGTCACCGACAACGACCGCGCCTTCACCCGCACCGTCCGCAGCCAGCGCGCCACCCTGGGGGCGATCATGGCCGCCGTCATCGGCTTGTCGCTGCTGTTGTCGATTTTCCTCGCGCGAACCATCGTCCGTCCGCTGCGCCGATTGGCGCTGGCTGCGCACCGCGTGCGTCTCGGCCGCTCGCGCGAGGTGCGCGTTCCCCGCCTGCCCTCCCGCACCGACGAGATCGGGCTGCTCGCCCGCGCCGTCTCGGACATGAGCCAGTCGTTGCGCCAGCGGATCGACAATATCGAGGCATTCGCGGCCGACGTGACCCACGAGCTCAAGAACCCGCTCGCCTCGCTGCGCTCCGCGGTCGACAGCCTCGAGCGGGTCGACGATCCCGAGCTTCGCCGGCAGCTGCTCGACGTAGTGCGTCAGGATGTCGCCCGGCTCGATCGTTTGATCGGCGACATTGCCGAAATTTCCCGCCTAGACGCCGAGCTCACACGCGCGCGCTTCGAACCGATCGACGTCGGCACGATGATCGAAGGCCTGCTTCCGTTGTGGAACACGCGCGCCGCCGCGCACGACGTCCGCATCGCATTCGCGCGGCCGCGCGTCGGTTCAGCGATCATCATGGGTGAGGAGGCCCGGCTTTCCCGGGCGATCGACAATCTGGTCGACAATGCGATTTCCTTCTCGCCGCCCG